>CAZNNK010000308.1:0-7555 GCA_964574085.1 uncultured Coleofasciculus sp. | reverse complement strand
GATGGGGGAGATAGGGGAGATGGGGGAGATAGGGGAGATGGGGGAGATGGGGGAGTTGATTCAACCCTGAGTCAGGGCGGGTTTTGTAACAACGTTACTATCAATCGTGACCAGAAAGTCCCTAAACCCGCCCCTACACGATCAACAATCAACCATCAACACTCTGCGATCGCGATTCGGTGGTTGATTAAGGTGGCGCAGTTGTTGCGTCAGCAGGATTTAGATGCCTCATCTGCCTATATGATTGAAGCGGTACGGTTAGCGGAATCCTTGGCAGCATTGCGCGATCGCTCGTTACCGGGTTTGCTGGAGTTAAATGAAGCCACACAAACCGTTCTCTGCTTTGGCAGTGATCTGCCGATGGGTTTAATTCAAGACCAACTGATTGTGGGTGAACGATTGGGAGAGGTTCCCGATGAGACGCCCATGGTTCCCTTACAACGAGATTTACAACAGCAGCAGAAACGCTTACGCCTCCGGGCTAATCCCACCGAGAAACAGTATGAACTCGATTTACGCAAAACAAATGACTTAGCGCGATCGCATCTTCTCCATCGTCTCAATTTACTGGGTATTCCTTGGGGGATACGGCAATCGACAAGGGGAAAAGGAACCTTTAAAGAAGGATGGCGGCTGCAATGGCATCCGGAATTTGCGGTGAAACTGATTGAAGCCGGAATTTGGGGGAATACAATCGATTCAGCGGCGACAGCATACACCCGACATCAAGCACAACAGGCGCAAGCGTTACCCAGTCTGACTCAGTTAGTCGAAACTGTTTTATTGGCAAACTTACCCGATGCGTTACCGGAGGTGATGCATCGCCTGCAAACCGAAGCCACCCTGAATCGAGATGTCGCCCAGTTAATGGAGGCTTTACCCCCATTAGCACAGGTATTGCGCTACGGCACAGTGCGCCAAATCGATACTCGGATGATTACCTCGGTGGTGGATGGGTTAGTGACGCGGATTTGTCTGGGTTTACCTTTAGCTTGTGCATCTCTGGATGAGGAAGCAGCGCGGCATATCGATCAGCGTATCCAACAAATGAATTACGCGATTTCCCTGTTGAATAATTCGGAGTATAAACAATCCTGGCAACAGGTATTATCACAACTGGCAGATCAAGCCAACCTGCATGGGTTACTCGCGGGTCGAAGTTGTCGATTATTATTGGATGCTGGAGTCTTTCAGGGAAATGACGCCTCCCGTCGGTTAGAATTTGCTCTATCTCACGCTAGTGAACCTCCCCAAGCGGCGGCTTGGATAGAAGGGTTTTTGCAGGGGAGTGGATTGTTACTCGTACATGACCATACCTTGTGGCAGATAATTGATGATTGGGTTACTCAGCTTTCAGGAGAAACCTTCACCGAGATATTACCCTTATTACGTCGCACCTTTGCCAGCTTTTCTATGGCTGAACGCCGCCAAATCGGGGAACGAGTCAAACGGGGAACCTCGGTTGAGACACCGGGGATAGAGGAAGAGGAATTAGATTGCGATCGCGCGAATGCAGTTTTACCAATTGTGGCGCAGTTATTAGGAGTGAAATAGTAGGGGCGGGTTTAGGGAATCACGTTTCACTATTGATAATATCGTTAGTACAAAACCCGCCCAAATGACCAAATTGTGATGGTGTAGGGGCGGGTTTAGGGAATCACGTTTTACTATTGATGCTAACGTTGGTACAAAACCCGCCCTGACTCAGGGTTGAATCATCTCCCCCATCTTCCCCATCTCCCCTATCTCCCTATTCCCGATACATAAATAACTCGTCCTCAATCTGTTGCTGCACCTGAGTATTGAGATCATCACTGATCCTTAAACAATCCACCAATAATTGATTGGCGTCATAATAATCCCATAGCGATCGCCTCTGGTTTCTGCTAAACTGCCAATCATGTTCCCCTTGGTGATGTTGTCCCAGGAAAAAGCAGACTCGCTCGATCCAAGAGTGACGATGATTCAACCACCATTGGTTCAATATCTCCAGGTTAGATTGAAACTCAAACACCGGATGGAGTAAAGTGTTGAGCGATCGCGCTAATGTACCCAGACGCTCAGGATTAAGAGCGAGGTTAAACTTGAGACTATAATCCAGGGTAGCGTTAAGGATTAAAGCCCGATATAACGGCGGCGGAAACGACTCCTTGGGTAAATATTCCTTCGTTTTAAACGCTAACGCCTCCGGTAATGTAAACTCAACGTCCAATTTTTGGGGTAAGGATAAGCATGAGGGTAATGGCTGTAACGGTGGCGCTTCCAAAGGTTGATTAAGCCGATATGAATTGAGTGTTTGGACTAACGCCTGATCCAAAATTAAAGCCAGGGCAAAATCAAAGGCACGCACGGCGGCTGACTTGTGAGATAATGGGCTAGATTTGGAGCGATGATCTATCCAGTTCACGAATTGCCCTAACCGCTGATCCGGTATCAATAACTGATCCACCCCTTGTTTCATCGCCTGGATTAATCCTTCAGGGTGACGCAATCGGGTGACGGTGAATAAAAACACCTCCCGCCAGGATTGTTCGGTCAAGTGCGTCACTAATTCCGCGATCGCGTCGGGGTTTTGGGCTGTTTTCGTGGTAAACTCTCTAGCGGTGAGGTATTGCTGAATACTCCAATTCGCAAAAGAATAGAGTCGCCGCGATCGCTCTACCAATACTCCATGGTGACATTCAATCGCGTTTAAAATCCCTTGACTCTGTATCTGTAAGCCAACCGGATCAACCTCCTGATAATTCGGGAGTGTTTGCAGATAGTCACCAATATAATGTTCCACCTGAGATTGGGCAAAGCAATACTGCTGTTGGGTAAAGGTAACAGACGCCACTTGATCCAACAACTTCAACCGATTCACCAAAGACAAGGGTTGTTCAGCGGAATCTCGCTCAACCCCTTTGCAATCATCCCATTTCTGGAGCAGAATATCCAATCCTTCCTGATAGAGTCTAGCCTGTTGGCGAGGAAAACGGGCTTGGGATTGGAAGACATGACAGATGAAACTGAGTAATAGAGGCGTTTTTGCCATGTCCTGAATCGTCCGGTTTTCCGGATACTCCAGTTGTACCCTAAACTCAGCCGCTTTCGCTAACCCCTTCTCCCAATTCACACCAGCCACCGCCACAAAGTACTTCTGGGCAAAATCGCCTATTTGAGTCAACGTCCAATCGGCGAGTTCCACCTCAGTAAATCGACCAAACCGATACAAATCCGCCCCAGTGCGACAGGTGATCACATAGCGATTTTTAGGATAACGATTACAGAACCACCGCAGTTTGTTAAAGAGGGAAAAACGCCTCGACGGGGAGACTTCATCCCAGCCATCTAGCAAAATCAGCAGTTTTCCCGCTTGGAGTAAGGTGTTCACCGTTTCCCCAGAGACACCGCGATCGCTAAAGTCTTGGCAGATATAATCCAGCAAACTCAGCGTATTGGCATCTTGCACCAAATCCCTCAATTCAATATAAATCGGCACCCGATCTGGGGCAAAGTTGCCGTGATTACACTGAGTCGCTACATACTGCAAAAACGTCGTTTTACCCGTTCCCGGTTTCCCCCATATAATCAGGTTGGTAAGTCTAGCCAATACCGCCATTGCCAACACTCGTTCCTGAGAGGTTCCATCCGGACTCAACTCATAAAACTGATCCCGATTCACCTGAAAATGTCGCCGCCAATCCGCCAAGTCGAACCAGCGTCGGTTGGGGATATCTTGCCAAACCTCTACATCAATATAAATATCCGCTAGGGAAATTGGTTGAGGCACATCCCATAATTGCACGGTATTCAATTGAGTCTCAATCTGATCCTGGCAGCAAGCACGAACCTCAGCCACTAAGGCGTTGAGTTCCACAGGCTGATTTGCCGCAGGATTCCTCGCCGGGGATAGCCTCTCGTCTGGAACCTGAGTCGCCACCTCTTGCCAGGATAAATCCAGTTGTCGGCAAATCTCAATGAAAATCCGTCGCTCAACGGGACGACCCGCAAAAAATTTACTGATGGATAGGCGAGTCTTCACGCCAACTTTTTTCGCCAGCACTTGATGAGTCCACTGTTTCCGCGCCATGGCTTCTTTGGCTTGGATGATACCCTGTGCATTTGCCGACAGCGATCGTTTACCCATATCATACCTCCACCGTTCTCAACTTCCGATTCCGCGATCGCATCCTGTTGGGGAGGTTCTGACAAAACGGTAACACTGCTATACAATAATCCCTTTGTTGATGTTGAATGGACGCGACAAGGTGCATCTCAACATCCAATCTAGTTCTCCTCAACTGGGATGACTGAATTGGTAGTCGATGATACCTCAATTCAGTTCTCTGATTGGCGCTACCGATTTAGGTGATATAGAAAAAACACACCAAATCATACCAACTTATACATATTGACCATAAATCTCAACGCGATGTTGATATATCACCCTATAGACTAGGATAAAGCTTCTCAAACTAGAGCCTAGCATAAGTTTACCTAAAGTATCATTTTGTTATATTCATTAAAAAAAATAAGCAAATAATTAAGTTATGCAAAAAAGCACAAACACAAACCTTTCTGATTTAAATCATACAAATTCAAATCAACAAAAACATTGACGAACTCCGGGGATCGTGTAGTCTATGAAATAGATAAGAATTACAAGTTTCCCAGCTTTTGAAAAATGAGAAGGTAGGTTTTCAGAAAATGGAACTCTTGCAACAGGTAAGACTCACTAACTCCCCCCCAACTAACTTGAGTCACTTAAAGTATGGATTTACCGATAAAATCTCCCAAGAGCTAGAAGAGCAGATGCTCCTGATCAAGATTTTCCTCAAACTCCTAGAAGATTCCCAGGGACACCTGAGCGACGATCAACAGTTAGAGTATCTGCAAATGATTCAAGACTCGGTACACCAGATGACTCAAGCCTTACACGAGGCGATCGAGGATTTTGTCGCTGAAACCACTTAACCTTTGCTTAACCAGTCCGCCGATAACATTGAGGGAGATAATCATGATATGAACTTAAAAACAGAACTGTCTTTAGAAATCTTATCCAAACTGGGATTAGCCTATTGGTTGGAAGTCATCACCGATCATCCTTGGTGTGTTTACTACTTTGGTCCCTTTGGCACAATCCAAGAAGCTGAATTATCCCAGTTCGGTTATCTGCAAGATATTCTCGAAGAAAGTGCCCATCTCATGAGTGTCACAATCAAACAAGTTTGTCCTCAAAACCTAACCCTTTTTGAAGATAGTCTGGATTGAGGTTTGGGGGAACCTGAGTCAGTTGTCTCTGAATGTATGGCATTGATTACTGTTTAAACATGAGGCAAGAGAGCCAAAAATACAGTGTTCTTTTGCCATTTTGATAACTCAACCATTTTTAATAAATCAACCCGTTTAAATTTTTGCCCAAATTCCCAAACAACTGGCTCAAGTTCTCCAAACAAGTCCGCCGTCGATTCAGGTAACTACCATTAGGGATGACCAGCTATCCAGTATAGACATGAGATACTGTGTCTATTCAAGGGAATTTTAGGCTTAAAACCAACGACTGAATCGCTGTGCTTGACTTGTGTTACAACCTAAACACCCGAATCAATTTTGGAGTATAACCATGATCAAAAATTTGCCAGTTGAAAACCGCCTGTTGAAAGTAATCCAAGAAGAAATTGAAAACGCCTTAGACGCTTATCCAGACAAATTTTGCCGAATTTTTTTCACCTGTCCCAATCTACGCCAGGATTTACTATTCTACGTTTTGTGTAAACTATCGAATGATCCCCAGACTGTAGCTGTTGAACAAGGCAAAAAACTGTGCAGTAAGCATACGTTTCCCTATTATTCATTGGAAATGCGATTACACATGGAATCGTATATTCGTGAAGGCATGAATTATTTATTGTCAGATAGCTGCCACTGTCTCAACTAATTTTTAATCAACCCATTTTAATAAAATCATGAGAACCATCAACCATGCAGTATCAATCTGTCGTCATTGTGGTCACTATCAACCCCAAAAAGGCTGGGGAGGTTACTGTCAACAGCTAGGCGTGGCTGTACAGGGAAAATGGAAAGCTTGTCCTTTAGCCATTTCCCCCTTTACCACTTATGCTGAACACCTTGATGGGGTGGACTGTGGCTTCATTCATCGATAATTGGTTCCTTCCTGTGGTATCACTTCCCATGCTTAATTCCTTACCGACTGAATACACCAATCGAATTCTCTGTTACTATACAAATACCAGCCAACAGATTCAGCTCATTCGGATCACTGATATTCCCAATTGGTACTTTGAACGGATTCTATTTCCCCAACAGCGCCTCCTGTTTGAAGCCATTCCCCACGCTCATTTAGAAGTCTATAAAAAGAGATTTGGTGTGGCGGATTTAGCGGCTACGATTCTGTGCGATTTTTTGCAAGTGCAACAGGAAACAGAAACGCCTTCTCCTTTATATCAGAGCGATCGAGGTTATCAAGTAAGCCGTTCGGCAGCCAAACCGTAATGTCAATCATAACGAAATCTTCGTAGTGCGAGCATCTTGCTCGCTACTAAGTCCTCTGATTCTCCATTACCGTCAATTCCCCCCGCATCACGGTAACCGCTTGTCCGCCCAAAATGACGCGATCGCTTCCGGTATAGCGTACCTTGACGACCCCTCCTCGATGGGAGGCTTGATCGGCTAAGAACTCATTTTTACGGATGCGATCGCGCCAGAAGGGGGCTAGACAACAATGGGCGGCACCCGTCACCGGATCTTCGTCAATCCCTAATCCGGGTGCAAAGAAACGAGAGACAAAATCATACTCTGAACCCGAATCAGTCTGACTGGTAACAATTACCTCCGATATCGGTAAGGTTTTGAGTAAGCCAAAATTGGGCTGTAGATGTCGCACCCTCTCTTCCGATTCCACTTCCACCAAATAGCCCAAAGAATTCTGCCAAACGGACTGAATTGGTACACCTAACGCTGACGCAAGGTCTGGGGGGACTGTTGTGGGTTGGGAATGATTTACCGGGAAGTCTAACTCAATCCATTCACCCTGACGCTGGGCGATGAGTATCCCGCTTTTGGTATAAAAACGGGCGGGTTTCTCCGGGGAAAGATGACCCTCTGACCACAAGACATGGGCGCTAGCTAAGGTTGCATGACCACAAAGGGGGACTTCTACGGTCGGAGTAAACCAACGCAGATTAAACCCATCCTCTTGGGGAACCAAAAAGGCAGTTTCCGACAGATTCATTTCCTGTGCCACATTCTGCATCCAGCTATCCGGTTGAGGAGTCGGTAAAACACAGACAGCGGCTGGATTACCCGTAAATGGCGTATGGGTGAAGGCATCAACTTGAATGATTGAGGGTTTCATTGTTTCAGTGGTCAGTTTACCCGATCCCCAATTTCTCAAAGAATTCGCGGATCTTACTGGCATTTTAGACTCAAATGATTTACAGTTCCTCAATCTCTTCTCTAGTCAATCCGGTTGCTGCTGTGATGGTGTCCCGATCAGTTCCTTGTTGTTTTAAGAGTCTGGCTATGTTAATCTTTTCCTGCTGTTTGCCTTGCT
>CAZNNK010000307.1:0-7563 GCA_964574085.1 uncultured Coleofasciculus sp. | reverse complement strand
GCTCCCCCATCTCCCCCATCTCCCCCAGCAAAAACTATGACCCGCGTTATTGGACTAATCAGTGGTACGTCAGTTGATGGAATTGATGCGGCTTTCGTGGAGATTGCAGGTGCCGAGTCCGATTTAACCGTAGAGTTATTGGCAGGAGCGACGTATCCCTACCCGGAGCAACTGCGATCGCAAATTCTCAATCTCTGTGCAGGCGGTTCCCTCTCGATGGCAGAATTCGCTGGATTAGATGATGCGATCGCGCAACAGTTTGCTCAAGCCGCCCACGCGATTCAGAAACACCACCCACCCGCTGCTACGCTGATTGGTTCCCACGGTCAAACCGTTTACCATCGTCCACCTGCTCCCTCACCCCCCTACACCCCTTTGGGCTATAGTCTTCAGTTAGGACGAGGAGAGGTGATTGCTCACACCACAGGGATTAAAACCGTTAGTAATTTCCGTGTGGCTGATATCGCCGTTGGGGGTCAAGGAGCGCCCTTAGTCTCCAAAATTGATGCTTGTTTGCTCTGTTCCCCAACTCAGCACCGATGTATCCAAAATATCGGTGGAATTGGTAATGTTACCTATCTCCCTCCCCGTCAAGGAAACTGGTTAGATGCTGTCTGTGGTTGGGATACTGGACCGGGAAATACTTTGTTGGATTTAGCCGTGCAGCATTTTACCCAAGGACGTCAAACCTATGACCAAGACGGAAACTGGGCGCGACAGGGGACAGTTTGTCAACCCCTGCTCAACCAATGGTTAAGCCAGGACTTTTTCCAGCACCCCCCGCCGAAATCCACAGGACGAGAATTGTTCGGTTGGGATTATTTACACCAATGTATTGCTCAGAGTCAAGCCTATTCCCTGAATCCGGCGGATCTATTGGCAACCCTGACCGAACTCACTGTCGCCTCCATAGAGGACAACTACCGCCGCTTTTTACCGAAGATGCCTGATCAGATATTCATCAGCGGTGGGGGGAGTCGCAATCTCTATCTCAAACAGCGATTACAAACCCGATTGCCATCCGTGGGAATACAAACCACCGATGAGGCGGGGGTAAATAGCGATTTCAAAGAAGCGATCGCCTTTGCTGTGTTAGCCTATTGGCGAGACTTGGGCATTTGCGGGAATCTCCCAGGGGTTACAGGGGCGAAGCAGGCGGTACTTTTGGGTAATATCGCGCTATCCTAACTAATTAACTGAGAATCCAGCATTTCTTGTCCACTTGGGATTACACTAAATACTGAAACATAATTGCCTTTTTTTATCCTCATGACTACCATTTTGGCAATCGGCTTAGTTAGGCATTGTGTCACAGTTGAGGAACCATTAAACCAACAATATTCGATCAGAGGCAAAGGGTAACGCCGTGGCTCACACCTTTTTAATGGAGACAGGACGCTGGGTACTCCAGGGAAATTGGCTGGAGCGCAATGGATTGCTGCTGAGCGTCAGAGGGAAAACCATTGTTGCCTGGGGTCGAGAAAACTGGTTTACGATGGTGACCAAGCTGGTTTTTCCCGAAGATGAGCGCGAGGATATTTCGTTCCAATATCGGGGGCGTCTTGATGCCGGAGAACGACAGTATACTTTCGTGTTACAGCATAGTGTTTTAGGTCGTGTTGAGGGCGAAGGTTGGATTACTCCCGAATCAATAGTGCAGCGCTATTGGGTGTTAGGCGATCGCCAACGGCGTAGTGGTTTTGAAACCCGCCATCAACTTGACGACAATACCTACTACCTCTCCAGTAGCATCATGGCAGGTCATTATCTGACCAGTACCATGGAAGCCACCCTAGAACGACAACCCGAATAGGACAAGACCTATAATCAGAAGTATCAAGCGTGAAGTGTGAACGATGAAATAACGCAGGGATATTTGATCTGCTGAAAAAGCGGCGACGTTTTATCGGCTTTTGTGTGTTAGCGTAGCAGCATATCATCCGGGATAGACCGCTAAGTTCTACGTCATCCTTGACATTTCCAACTTCCTGAGTTATAGGATTACGGTTTGCCACAGGTGTAACTACAGTTGAACACTCTAGGAAGCGATAAACTCTAGCGGGTCATCAATGGCACAATGGCATGAATCACCGAGTGAGGTATTGGGTCGAGTTCCTGAGAATGCTGCTTGCCGAATTGCGCTTGGGTCAAACTGGTAAATAGGAATCGTTCACAACTGCTCCAAGCTCTCACTAAACCAATCATGACAACAGGCCCTAATCATGGTCGCATACTCGCCAACCGCTATCAACTCGTTGAGTTAATCGGTCAGGGCGCTATGGGTCAAGTGTATAAAGCGAAGGATATGTTACTTGGCGGTGTGATAGTCGCCGTCAAATTCATCTCCCAAACCTTGCTCAACCAAAAAATGCGCGATCGCTTTGAACGAGAAGCGACGATTTGTGCGCTATTGGGAGAAAAAAGTAATCATATCGTGCGCGTCCGGGACTATGGCGTGGATGAAAATGATATTTCGTTTTACGTGATGGAGTTCCTGGAAGGCAATGGCTTAAGCGAAATCATTCGCGAACAACCCCTCCCCTTACCTCGGTTTCTGAATATTAGCCGTCAGATTAGTTTAGGGCTGCAATGCGCTCATCGGGGGATCGTGATCGAAGGTCAACTCAGCCCAATTATCCACCGAGATATTAAACCCAGCAACATTCTCGTGGTTCAAGACGCCTCCTTCGGGGAACTGGTGAAAATCCTCGACTTTGGCATTGCCAAGCTGATCCAGTCCAACAGCGAGCAAACCCATTCGTTTATGGGGACATTAGCCTATTGTTCCCCCGAACAAATGGAAGGACGGGAACTGGATAACCGCTCCGATATTTACAGTCTGGGCGTGATGATGTTTGAGATGCTCACCGGCGAAATGCCGATTATGGGCGAATCGAATTCTTTTGGGGGATGGTACAAAGCCCATCACTTTAGTCCACCGCGTCGCTTTGAAGCCGCGAAACCGGATCTGAAACTACCCAAAGCCTTGGAAACGCTGGTGATGAGTTGTCTGGCAAAAGAAGCCAGCGATCGCCCGCAAACGATTGAGGAAGTGATTCAAACCCTAGAACCCTTAGAACAGCGCTTTGGTCAAGGACGACAACTGGGTCAGCGGATTGGCGCAGTACTCTCAAAAATACCCCGCGTCGAAGAACCACCCAAACCCCCTACTAAACCCCCTGCTCGTTCCATTGAAGACCTCTGCTTACAAACCTCGTGGCCCAAAAACAAACCCCAAGCCTCGATTGTATTTCCCCATATTATTCGCACCAGTCAGGAACTGTTAGCCACCCTTTGGGTGATGCTGACGAAGGAGGATATTGAAAACCGCCGCATTAGCACCCGCTATAACCAATTCCTGTTCTTGATGTCTCCCCATCCCATGGTGTTATGGATTACCGCCCTACATAACCGGGAACATGGCGCTCGTTGGCTCACCTGTTATTTGGATCTAAAAACGGCGATGGGTCAGAAAGTGATCCGTATTTTAGGAGACTCAGGAAACTACCGGATTTTATTCTTTGCTCTGACTGAACCTCAACGCTGCGCCAATGTCATGACCGCCACCATTGCCTCAACGCAGCGGAAACTGCTCCTAGATTGGGCAAATGCCAGCCATGCAGCAATGCCCAGCGCTCAACCCCAGCTGAGTAAACGAATTCTCAAGCAAGAGCTTGAGAAACTGAAGCCGAAAATTGTGATGAAGCTAGAAGCCGTTCACACCGATTATCCCACCGATATTTCTGGATAGGGTTGAAGTTGTCTGATTCCAGACGTGTCATTATTCATCTGTAGGGGCGGGTTTAGGGATTACATTTAACGATTCACCGATAACTGAACAACAAAACCCGCCCTGATTCAATTTTGGGGGCGGGTTTGATCACATTCGGGTGGCAAAAAAACGATAATCGTTAAAGCTGCTTCACCTCAGCCACAAGCTGCCCCACAATATCCTTGGCACTACCAAACAACATCATGGTCTTATCGCCATAGAACAGCTCATTTTCAATCCCAGCAAAGCCCGTGTTCAGGCTTCGCTTAATCACGATCGCATGTTTTGCCTTATCCACATCCAGAATTGGCATCCCGTAAATTGGACTACTGCTATTGCTGCGAGCAGCGGGATTCACCACATCATTGGCACCAATGACCAGGGCGACATCCGTGTTATCAAATTGAGGATTGATGTCATCCATGTCATAGAGCTGGTCATAAGAGACATTGGCTTCGGCTAAGAGGACATTCATGTGTCCCGGCATCCGACCCGCAACCGGGTGAATCGCGTATTTGACCTCAACCCCCAGTTTGTCTAGCTGATCCGCTAGCTCGCGCACGGTATGTTGTGCCTGAGCCACTGCCATGCCATACCCCGGAACAACGACCACAGAGCGGGCATATCCCAACATCATTGCCCCTTCTTCGGCATCAATGCTATGGACAACCTTGTCACCTGTGCTGCCAGCACCACCAGCGCCGCCTTGAGCCTCACCGCTGCCAAAGGCGCTAAATAGCACGTTGGGTAAGGAACGGTTCATCGCTTTACACATAATGTTGGTCAGGATTAAACCCGAAGCCCCAACTAATGCTCCAGCTACAATCAGCATATCGTTCATCACGACAAAACCCGCTGCACTTGCGGCTAACCCAGAAAACGAGTTCAGCAGTGAGATCACCACAGGCATATCGCCGCCGCCAATGGGTAGGACAAATAAAACCCCTAACACCGAGGAGATACCCACCATCGCTAAAAAGATGGTTGTATTGTCTGGTGTGACTAATAGGTAGCCACTACAGACCAAAAAGCTAATCAGGAGTACGGCATTAAACAGTTGCTGTAAGGGAAACTGGACCGGTTTACCCGTAATCAATCCCTGTAACTTGCCAAATGCGATAAAGCTGCCGGTCAGGGTGACGCCACCAATTAGCACCCCCAGAATCACGGTAATCGTAGATCCTAACGGTACCCCTTGACCCGCGTTCAGTAAGCGCCAAAATTCCCCGATCGCGACTAAGGCAGAGGCAGCCCCCCCTAACCCATTTAGCAAGCCGACCATCTGAGGCATGGCAGTCATCGCCACTTTATACGCCGCCGTCACGCCAATGACAGCACCGATGGCGATCCCCACCAGAATCATTTGATAATTTAAGACCTGTTGGTTCAGCAGCGTTGCCACCACAGCGAGTAGCATCCCCACTGACGCCCACACGTTTCCTTGGCGTGCTGTCGCCGGTGATCCCAGCTTCTTCAGCCCAAAGATAAATAATCCGGTTGCGACTAAATACGTCAGTTCAATCCCAGTCGGGAGAAAGTCGGTCATGGTCTCACCTCACTTATTTCTTAAACATTTGCAACATGCGATCCGTCACCAGGAAACCGCCGACCACGTTCACGGTGGCGAGTACGACAGCGACTAACCCCAAAATGACGGTGACATTCCATTCCTTTGATCCGGAGATAAGTAATGCGCCGATAACGGCAATCCCGGAAATGGCATTTGCCCCAGACATCAAGGGAGTATGTAGGGTGGGTGGAACTTTGTTGATCACTTCAAAACCAACAAAGGCGGCTAAGACAAAGACAAATAAACTGGCAATGAATGTGGTGGTCATCTTTTTCTCCTTTTTCGGGGTTCATGGTTCATTGGCAAAAACCAATGGATCAACTTGAACTTACACTCTGCCTAGACGGTGGTACTCATTTGAGACAGGGCATCTTTCACCCGCTGATTGCGAATTTCACCCGCGTGGGTAATACAGGTGCTGTCTACAATATCATCCTCAAAATTGAGTTGTAACTGTCCCTCTTTGACCAGATACTGTAATAAGGTTGAGATATTCTTGGCGTACATCTGGCTGGCGTGGGTGGGCATGGAAGCGGGGACATTGATTGGACCGATAACGGTGACGCCATGACGGACGATATCTTTCCCGGCTTCGGTCACGGCACAGTTTCCCCCTTGTTCGGCGGCGAGGTCCACGATTACTGAACCTGGATTCATTTGCTCAACCATTTCCTCCGTCACCAATAAGGGGGCTTTTTTGCCGGGAACTTGGGCGGTGGTAATCACCACATCCGATTGCTTGACATGTTCAGCGATTACCTCTTGGGTACGCTGTTTAGCGGTGTCAGAGACTTCCTTGGCATAACCGCCTTCAGCCACGGTATCTTCTTGGAGATCGACCTCAACAAACTTCGCTCCTAGGCTTTGTACTTCCTCTTTCACCGCCGGACGAATATCAAAGGCTTCTACCATAGCACCTAGGCGTCGGGCAGTGGCGATCGCTTGCAGTCCAGCCACGCCTGCACCTAGGATAAACACTTTTGAGGGTTTGATCGTGCCGGCGGCTGTGGTTAACATGGGGAAGAACTTCGGTAAGGCGGCGGCGGCAATCAGTACCGCTTTATACCCGGCTACCCCAGCTTGGGAAGATAGCGCGTCCATACTCTGAGCGCGACTGGTACGGGGAATCAACTCCATACTGAAGGCAGTCACCTGGCGATTTGCCAGTTTCTGAGCCACCTCTGGCTTACCGAGGGGACTGAGGAAGCTAATTAATGTTGAGCCTTCCCCCATCTGGTTGATTTCATCATCTTTGGGAATGGCCACTTTCACGATGACATCAGCTTCAGCCCAGAGTTTACCTGTATCTGAGACTAGGGTAGCTCCTGCCTCTTCGTAAGCGCGATCGCTAAAAAACGATGCCTCTCCCGCACCGTTTTCCACCCAAATCTCTAAGCCCTGTTTGACTAAACGGGCAACCGTATCCGGAATCAGGGCGACCCGATTTTCGCCCACTTCAATTTCTTTAACCAGTGCTATTTTCATGAAAACTCCTTAACTAAACTAACTGAAAACATAAGCCTTGGTCGTTAGGCTAATCCCCTACACACAGGTCGTAGTTTTATGACATGATAGCCCTTGTGCCTTGCTTTTGCATTAACGCGATCCAGGCTATCTTTGGCTGAGAAAATTTGTCTGTCTTGAGAACGATTCAGTGGAGTTGTTTTATCTGTACTACGTTTGATCAAGGTTTCATCCGAACTAGCCAATGGAATTTTCCTGAAAGTCAACCTCTTTTGACGGCTGCCATCTATACCTAGGATGGTGATGAACAACTATTACCGACTTGATCAATTAATTTAGCTATCGTGCCTATAATGCCTATAACATAAGGAGACGTTTTTGATAAAAAACCGTAAACCCATCTTCTTGTCTTCATCAGCCTAAACTATTCAATACGAGCGTGACCCCAAAAATGGTGATCGATAACGAGTCAGATTGTCGAATTAATCAACATTCATCTAGGTGTAGTAAAGCGGAATAATCAGAAGTATGAGCAGCTTTTTTCAAAATTTGTGTATATTTAACTACAGATATGGCGAACTCAAGGGTGACTAGAAACTGCCAGACACTTTAGCTGAGTCAAAGCAGAGAGTCAAGCAGGTCACACTCCCTTCTCTCTAAGTCCAGCTTCCAGACGTAGCATGCTACGTCTCTACATTGCTTCCCCATCTCCCCCATCTCCCTCATCTCCCCCATCTCCCCCATCTCCCCCATCTCC
>CAZNNK010000306.1:0-7578 GCA_964574085.1 uncultured Coleofasciculus sp. | reverse complement strand
ATTCCCGGAAAAATCTAGAAACTGCCTGTGAATCTCACTTTAGTCATCAGCAGTTAATGCAAAGCGATCGCTACACTCAACACCGCCTCGCCCTGATTGGCGACGCCGCCCATTGTTGCCATCCTGTGGGTGGACAAGGGCTAAATATGGGCATCCGAGACGCCGCCGCCCTTGCCCAAGTCATCCAAGATGCCCATCAACAGGGTGAAGATATTGGAGACGAACGGATACTCAAGCGTTACGAACGGTGGCGCAAACGCGAAAATCTCGTCATTTTAGGCTTTACTGATTTCCTGGATCGAATATTTTCTAATAACTGGTTGCCCATTGTTACCCTACGTCGCCTAGGATTATGGATGTTGCGTCATCTGTATCCCGTTAAATGTTATGCTCTGCAATTAATGACAGGTTTAAAGGGGCGTACTCCTCAAGTTGCTCAAATTAAGTAGGTGGGGACAATTAAACTTAACGGTGTAGATCGTCATTTGTCATTTGTCATGTACTCCCCCAGCTCCCTCTGCTTCCCCTACTCCCTAACCCCACCATAAGACTTATTCAGCAGCCCCTAATTTTTAACCTTCGGGAGCAATAAGTATGCGTAAAAGATTTTCTAAGTTGTTCAAATCGCCAACAATACGTCGGATGGGAGGGGGCCAAACCCGCAGCAGTGTTGGAGTCGCTGAAATTTGATTGGCTTCCGCTTGTTCGGGATGCTTAAAGACATCAATTACTTTTAGAGTGTAAGGATATTGTAGAGATTGCTCAAGTAACTGATGCAGTTTTTTCAAGATATGTTCTGTTGAACCACTATGTCCCGATACAAATAAACGCAGGACATAGCTAGGAGTAGATTCAGGCTGACTCGGATTTGACTCTCTTTGTGAGTGCGGGGAATCCAAAGGCTCAACTCCTGTAGATTGTAGGTGGGACGATTCTTGCCATGATGTTTGTTGAATCGCCCCACCTTCTGAGAAAGACCAAGGAGATTGGATCAAAGTTGAATCGTCATTATCCCTAGGATTAGCATCAGACAACGGTTCGATACATTGATCCGGGCGATCACAACGGATAATCAAATCATGATCCTGCCACAATTGGGGAAAGCGATCGCGATAAGTCTCCAAAACCATGGGATCACAAGACTCTTCCCGCCAAGGAGTGACTTGCCAGACCAGATTTCTAACGCCAAACACCGCATTCAGCAAAGCCTGATGCTGTTGAATCGGGGGATAAAGTTCCGCTGACGTTCGCACCTGTTGGGTATAAGGATCAAGCCAGCGATCAATTGTGCCAGTATATCCCGGTACTAAAAAATGGGGCGGTTCCGGTAATCCGAGAATTTCTTGCAAACTCGCACACAGATGTAAATGCCAATGCTCTTGTTTTTTGGGGTCAACGCTATAAATTAAATCTCCCCCTGGTGTAAATAGGGCAATACCCTTAAATAACTGAGGAAACGAGCGTTGAATCTCGTTCATTGCTGATTGTTGATTGTCGCAAATTAGAGTTTTTTTTAGTAAATTAAGGTGGCAGATCACAAGATAAGATTTTCCTTGCTGCCACCTCTTTGTCCTAACATAAGACGCAGCTTGCTTCTTTTAGGGAAGTGAGTATGGCGAATGACGAATGACATAAGACAAATGCCATAAGACGATTAAACACGACCCCGTAACATCATCGCCATTTCATTTTGAGTCGGCGACTGTTCTAGGGCAGTTTCTTCGGTGATACGTCCTTCCTGATAAAGGTTAAACAAGGACTTATTCATCGTGATCATGCCGTCAAATTCATTAGCCGCCATCAGTTCGTGAACTTCCTCATATTCACCCTTGCGGATATAATCCCGAATCGCTTCTGTATTAATCAGAATGTCATGGAAGGCAGCACGTTTGCCATCCGTGGTGCGACATAAGCCTTGGGCAATGATTGCCACCATGGATTCAGCAAAAGCAATACGGATCGCGTGTTGTTCTTCTGGATTATAAAGGTTGAGAATCCGTTCAATGGTCTTCACCGCACTGTTCGTGTGCAGCGTTCCCATAACTAAGTGACCCGTTTGAGCCGCTTTCAGGGCTGTATTGACAGTTCCCCTGTCCCGCATTTCCCCCAGCAGAATCACATCCGGATCTTCCCGCAAGGAGGCTTTTAACGCATTGTCAAACTCGAGGGTATGAGCGCCGACTTCCCGTTGCTTAATTAGGGCTTTTTGGCTTTTGTGGACAAATTCGATGGGGTCTTCAATCGTAATGATATGCTTCGGCATCTCTTTGTTCATGTAGTCAATCATCGCCGCTAGCGTCGTTGACTTACCTGAACCGGTTGGACCCGTGACCAGAATTAAACCCTTGTGGTAATTACAGACATCCCTGAGAACTGGAGGGAGTCGCAACTGTTCCATGGTCAAAATCTTGAGCGGAATCAAGCGCATGACTATAGCTGGTCCAGTCAGGGAGTCGAAGATATTAATCCGCACTCGGGCAAAGTCATACTGCGCCGCACCATCAAATTCGAGTTCGTTTTGGAAGCGGCGAATTTCTTCATCGGTGAGAATTTCCCGCAACCAACACATAAACGTGGATTTATCGGTTACAGGATGTTCTGTCCGTTCCATTTCCCCTCGGTTTCGCATCCGGGGTACTTCACCGACACCAACGTGAACGTCAGAAAAGCCCTTGTCATACGCCTCACGGATGAGCTGGGCTAATGTTGGCTGTCCAGGAGAAAGTCCCTCACTGGGGGGTGGTGTTCGGCGTTTAACGCCAGATGAAGGTGGGCGAGAACTAGGCGCTGTTTTAACGGCGGTAGACCCTGATGCGGATTGACCCGCTTTGGGCGGCATCGGCATCGTTTTGGAGGGCATCGCTTGCGTCGCACCCGGAGAAGCTTTCCGGGAACCCGCCCCCTTTGACGATGGCGGTGGGGCTGGAGGAACGCGGGGTGGAGGGGGTGGCGTACTCGGAGATCGTTTTGGATCGGGCATGGTTGAACGATTACTTAAGTTAGATTTTCTATACTGGTGCTTCCAGAATTCCCAAGCTGTAGGGGTTATATATCATTCACGTACACTTACCCTCCACTATAGAACCATATCTAGCTGATCGAAAAGTTTTCGGTTACATTAGACTCACCTGTAGGGGGACGGCACTGCCGTGCTTCTACATAATCAATCACGGCAGGATTGCTGTAACGGCGATAATAGTTTCATTGGACTTGAGCTTAACTAAGCGATCGCCACACCCATCTTTGCCGGACAACTTTACAGATTTTAACGATACAGTCATGACTCGATTGTCGCTGGTTAGCAACACAGCCGTCTCGGTTTGAGAGGCATTGATGACTCCCATTAACCGATCCGTTGAGGTTTTAAATTGCAGGGCTTGAGTACCGAGATCACCGCGTTTGATGCGTCTGGCTACACCGAGTCCAATGCGTTTGCCATAGCCTTGCTCAGACACCAGTAACAGATTCTGGTTGGGAGCGATCGCCACACATCCGACTAATTCCTCCCGACGCCGCAGTCGCAATGCCTGATTTCCTTGGGCTGTACGCCCCATAATTGGTAAATTTTGGTCGTTAATTTCAAAGCGTAATAAGCGCCCATTACTGGTAGCGATAATCAAATCATCAGTGGGTTGAGCCAGGGTAACATACGCCAGAGAATCCTCCTCTTTGAGCTTGACCACGGTTAAACCCCGTGCCGTTAAGTTCAGTAACTCGGTAGCGGGTAGACGCTTAACTCGTCCCTGTTGAGTGAGCAAAATCAGGCTGAGAGACTCAGTGAGTTCTTGGGGTCGAAAATGGGCGATAACGGTTTCGGATTGAGCCGCATCAGGCAGGAGATGAGTCAAGGGGACGCCTTGCTTGCGTCCTGCTGATGGCGGGATATCTTGCACTTTCAGGGGGTAGGCTTTGCCTCCACTGGTGAGGGTGGCAAATTCTGACTCAGTTGTGGTTGGCTGCGTCTGAACCACAAAGTCGTTTCCCTCTTTGATCGAGGGTTGGGATTTGGGATCAGGGGCAGAACGTAGGCGTTGTACGTGTCCTTGATAGGTAAACTCTAGAACCGTTGGTTCGGCTTCCGTGTCGATTAGACTCGGCGATGGGGATTTCGAGGCAGAGGTTTTCGGGTTGTCTGAGGTTTTGGTTTTCTGGCGAGTTTGTTTTTCTTTTGGCTGTTTAGGTTCTTTGAGCGATTGCGGCGATCGGATCGTGGTGCGACGCGGATCAGCGTATTTCCGTTTGAGCGATCGCAACTCTTTTTTCAGGGTTTTGAGGAGTTCATGTCGGCTACTCAGGAGTTCCTGGAGGGTTTCTATGCGGGCGTTGAGTTCCTCAAATTCAGTCTGGAGTTTTTGCCGTTCTAACCCCGTGAGACGACGCATCGGCATGGCGAGAATGGCATCAGCTTGACTCTCACTCAGGTTTAACTGGTCTTGAAAACGAGTCTTGGCGGTGATGCCATCAGGTGCATTGGTAAGGATTTCAATCACGCGATTGAGTTGATCCAAGCAAACCAATAACCCTTCCACCAGATGACGTCGCTGTCGTTTCTGGTCAAGTTCATAGGTATATTGCCGGGTTAGGGTTTGTTCCCGAAAGCGTAAAAATTCTTCCAGACATTGCCGTAGGGGTAGCTGGCGGGGCTGTCCATTGACTAATGCCAGCATAATTGCGCCAAAGTTACTTTGTAGAGGGGTTTGTTTGTAGAGATGTTTAAGAACCTCCCTGGGATGAGCGTCTCGTTTGAGTTCCACAACCACCCGCATCCCCCGGCGATCGCTCTCATCACGTAAATCGGCAATTCCGTCTAAACGTCCCTGATTAACCAGATCGGCAATTTTTTCAATCCAAGCCGCCTTATTCACTTGATAGGGTAATTCTGTGACAATCAGCGCCGTGCGACGATGACGGCGAGTGCGCCCGACTTGAATCTCTTCCACCTTGGCAATTCCCCGCACTGGGATAATGCCCCGCCCACTGCGGTAGGCATCCCGAATACCTGAGGTATCGATAATTTCCCCTCCCGTGGGAAAATCGGGTCCGGGAATTAGTTTCCACAATTTCTCATCCGCCAGATCCGGGCGATCGATCAAGGCGATTAACCCATCCACAATCTCACCCAAGTTATGAGGCGGAATATTGGTTGCCATGCCAACCGCAATGCCAGAGCAACCATTGAGCAGTAAAATGGGTAGTTGAGCGGGTAAAACCACAGGCTCTTGTTGAGAGCCGTCGAAATTATCGATAAAATCAACGGTTGCCTCGCCAATTTCTGATAGGAGGGCTTCATGACTAATGGGAGACAGCCGCGTCTCTGTGTAACGCATGGCAGCCGGTGGGTCGTTATCCACCGACCCAAAATTGCCATGACCCGCCAATAGTGGATAGCGAGTGGAAAAGTCTTGGATCAAGCGCACCATAGCATCGTAGACCGCCTGATCCCCATGGGGATGATATTTCCCCAAAACATCACCCACTACGCGAGCGCACTTGCGGTAGGGTCTATCGGGGGTTAAACCCAATTCGTACATGGCATACAAGATACGCCGATGCACGGGCTTTAGACCGTCGCAAACGTCTGGCAAGGCACGCCCAACGATGACACTCATGGCATATTCAAGATATGACTGTTGCATCTCTGCATGGAGGGGCGTGGGAATAACTTGACCAGTCGCCAGCAGATTCAACTGTTTTGCCATGAGTTCTGTGTCCTAATTTCTAACCACAACGAGATGAAAATTTGATTTGTTTGGTGGCAACATTGCCCAGTCCCTGTCAGACTGATGATCAAATCGCACTTTTGTAGAAAAGACGACTTTCTTGATGCAACGCCCATGAAAACCGTTCTGATTGTAGAAGACGATCCCATTAATCTTCGCGTTTTTTCCAAAATTCTCACGAAGCGGGGTGGCTTGAATGTCAAGGGAACCGAAGATGTAGAGGAGGTCATGAAAATTGCCCAGGCGGGAGATGCAGATATTATCTTGATGGATGTTTCCCTGGCTCACAGTGTTTACCAGGGTAAGCCAGTAGACGGCATCAAGATTACCCAGATGCTGAAAGCGGATGCTCAAACCAGCAATCTGCCCATTATATTAGTCACGGCTCATGCCATGGAAGGCGATCGCGAAAACTTCCTTAAGCAAAGTGGTGCTGATGGTTATATCTCTAAACCTGTTGTTGATCATCAACAGTTTGTCGATCAAATCCTGGCACTTTTGCCCAAAGATTGATTCGGCAAACCTGAATAAGAGCAACACCTCCGCTAACCCTTGTTGGCATACAACTTTGAATCCTCTGGAACTGGGTGCTGACATTGCCGAACCACTAGCGTCTTGCTAAAGTACATCTGTACTGTACCACAACCGTTTCGGTAAACTATAGAGGATGAAAAACGCCAGAAAGCTTGCTGTCGGTTTTGTTTATACATCCCCTGATACCCTACCTTAGCAATGTAGAGAAAGTCATGGAAAGTCATGGTATAAATTTACACCTTGGCAGCAAGCTCATAGAAGCGTCTGAGTGTCTCAGGAAGTTATTCACTCAAATTTTGAGTTAAGGGGTAACGTCCACTTGTACAGGAACATTGTCAACGGGGGCAATAGTTGCCTGGATTCTGGGATTTGCCAAGAATTTTTGAGTATCAGCGATCAGACGTTCTCCCCAAAGATTTTCCTTAAGGAAATCTAAATCAGCATAACGATCATCGGAACGGAGAGCCGTTTCTCCTAGGGCAAGTCCTCTGTCTTGTTCCCCCTGAGTATAAAGCGCTACCGCAACAGCCAGCTTCGGTTCAGCCGCTTCTGGATCAATCGCGATCGCGGCTTGCCATTTATCAATCGCGCCAGCCACATCCCCCTGTTCATAATTAACTAACCCAATATTGTTGATCGCGGGCCACACGGGCCAGGTATCGCTCGGTTCCTGATCTGCCGCTTTTTCGTAGGCAGCGATCGCCTTTGAATACTGATCCAGCATATAGTAAGCGTTGCCTAGATCAAAAAGCGCTTCGGGAACCTCAGGTTCTATCTTCAAGCCAGCTTCTAAACTAGACACAGCTTTTCGATATTCCTCTTTCTGAAAATAGGCATTGCCTAAGGAGAAGAGAACACCCGCCTCTTCCGGTTTCAAGGATTGAGCCTTAGAGAGTGCCTCAATTCCCTCATCCAATTGCTGGTTTTGGATATACAAGGTTCCCAAAATAAACCAAGTTTCAAAACTATTGGGAGCAAGCTGGGTTGCTAGTTTAGCTCTAGACAATGCCAGATCGTATTGCTGGAAACGGGTAAGCTGAACGGCATCCTGCGCTAAATTCAAGCCTTGCTGCTCTAATTCCTCAGCATTGAGCTGTAGAGTATAGGGAAGCAGGGCTTGTCCAAACACAGGAGCGGGTTTGGTCATCCAAGCCAGCAGAACAAAAATAGGTAATAACAGAATACGTTTGAACACGGTGAAGTCTAAAACCACAATAAGGAATCTTCAGCTACGGTGACATCCTCCGGCGATGAATCAAAGATTACATCGTCGGCTTCCCAACCTCACGATTGGGCATTGCTCCCCGACGCCAGTTATCTAGGC
>CAZNNK010000305.1:0-7604 GCA_964574085.1 uncultured Coleofasciculus sp. | reverse complement strand
ATCTTCCCCATCTTCCCCATCTTCCCCATCTTCCCCATCTTCCCCATCTTCCTCTCACCCACTCTCTCAGGCTTGAGCAGGCTGATGTAATAATGGATCTAACTTACCTTGACCATCTAAACTGTAGAGATCATCACAGCCACCGATATGTTGGTTGTTGATGAAAATCTGGGGAACGGTTCGCCGTCCATTTGCCCGTTCTGCCATTTTCATTCTGGCACTTCCATTGCCATCGATTTTATATTCGGTGAAGTTAACCCCCTTCCACCACAGTAATAGCTTGGCACGAATACAAAAGGGGCAAGTTTGCCAGGTGTAAATTTCCACGTTGGCGTTGATGTGTTCGGGATGACGTCCGAGGAGGGTGTTGATCGCTTTGAGCATTTTATCACTATTTTAAAGGATTCTATTTTCTAGTTTAGAATATTAATCTGTGTTAAGCAAATTCTTATCATTTGTTATTTTTCATCGCTAGTGCTAGTACGATTTTAAATACTCGCAGCGTAATATTACATTACTTTATAGAGCCAATCAATCGTTTCCGTGCTGGGTTAATGCCATAGGGAATTAAGCCGTTGGTTTCAGCAATGAAGTGACCCGATAATTCACATTCCAGAAAATTAATAGTTTGGCAATCAATGGACTCTCCGTCTAGATTCAGTTGCCGAGTTTACCGGAATTTTCCTAAAAGACCTTGATAGTAATGGTAACATGTTACCTCCAATCGCTATGTTGGAGTTAGCAGTTGGAGATGGAGGAATTCAGACGGGAGATATCAGACGGGAGATATCTGATGGGTTCAAAGCTGAAAACCTGGATTAAGCAGTGGCAAGGAGTATTATTGATCGCACCGAGTGTGACGTTGATTATCCTTGCCCTGAATGCGGCGGGTTTATTTCAGCTATTGGAATGGGCAACGCTGGATCAATATTTTCGGCTGCGCCCTCAGGAATCCCCAGACTCTCGTATTCTCTTAGTCACGATTGATGAAACGGATATTAATCGAGTGGGGCGGTGGCCCATTCCGGATGGGGTTTTGGCTGACTTAATTACTACACTGAAAGCGGCTGAACCTCGAGTGATTGGTTTAAATCTGTATCGAGATTTACCTGTAGAACCGGGACATCAGCAATGGGTGGAGGTGATGCAGTCTACACCGAATTTAATTGGGGTAGAAAAACGAGTGGGCGATCGCGTGGCGTCTCCACCCACTCTGGATGCTTTAAGCCAAGTTGGTTTTGCGGATTTGGTGGTGGATGCGGATGGCAAGATTCGCCGAGGGTTATTGTCGATTCAAGCGGAAAATGGGGATGTGCAATTCAGTTTAGCTGTCCGTCTAGCGTTACTCTATTTAGAAGATGAGGGGATTACGTTAGAGGAAATTAATGCTAAGCAGCAGCGTTATCGCTTGGGCAAAGCGATCTTTACACCGTTTCAGACTGATGATGGGGGGTATGTGGATGTAGATGCGGGAGGGTATCAGATTCTTTTAAATTTTCGTGGTGTTACTGCCAGCTTTGATACCGTCTCCTTAAGGGATGTATTGGCAGATCGAGTACCCTCAGAAAAAATCCGCGATCGCATTATCCTCATTGGGTCTAAAGCCCAAAGTACCAACGATTTATTTTTTACGCCTTATGATAGCACAATCTTTGCCCCTCCCCGTCGCACCGCCGCTGTTGTGATTCATGCGAATTTAATCAGCCAAATTATCAGTGGTGCTATGGATGGACGTCCCTTTATTAAAGTTTTACCCAATCCAGTCGAAGGGGTACTGGTTTTGTGTTGGTCGTTTCTGGGGGTAGCCGGAAGTTTAGTTTGGCTAAAGAATAAATGGTTGAATCCAAAAACTTTACTCCAATTACTCGCCCTAGGCATTTATATTGTATTGGCAAGTGGTTGTAGCTTAATTGGCACGTATTTCTTATTTTTGGCAGGGTGGTGGTTACCTGTGATTCCCTCATTACTCGCCTTAACGGGTTCAGCCGTTATCACCGCCGATTATCAGAGTCGGCGGTTACATCAGGAAGCCCAACAGAAATATCGCCGTATCTTTGAAAATGCCCTAGAAGGTATTTTTCAGACCACCCTTGATGGACGCTATCGTAGTGCGAATCCGGCGTTGGCAAAGATTTATGGGTATAAGTCTCCAGAGGAGTTAATCGCCAAAATTACTAATATAAAAACTCAGCTTTACGTTGACCCGAAGCGGCGAGATTATTTTATTCAATTGATGGAACAACAGGGAGAAGTTGTCAGCTTTGAGTCGCAAGTTTATCGCCAAGATGGCAGCATTATTTGGATTTGTGAACATGCGCGATCGGTTTGTGATGATCAAGGAAATGTACTCTACTATCAGGGATTTATTGAAGATATTAGCGAACGGAAACAGGCGCAAGTCGAGCGTGAAACGTTTACCAGAGAACTTTTCCAGTTGAATCAATCCTTCTCCCAATTTGTCCCTCGGCAATTCTTGCAGTTACTGAAAAAAGACAGTATTTGTGATGTTAAATTAGGCGATCAATCACAGCAAAACATGTCGGTTCTCTTTGCGGATATTCGCAACTTTACCACTCTCTCGGAAGCGATGACACCGCAAGAAACCTTTAATTTTATTAACCGTTATCTTTCCTATATGGAACCTGCCATTATCCAGAATCAAGGCTTTATCGATAAATATATTGGTGATGCAATTATGGCGTTATTTAGTGGCAGTGCTGATGATGCGGTCAACGCGGCAATTGCTATGTTGCAACACTTAAAATGCTATAATCAAGAGCGACAAAAAGCTGGGGAATATCCTATCGAAATTGGGATTGGTATTAACACTGGCTTGATGATGTTAGGAACAGTGGGCGGTAAAACCCATATTAATAGTACAGTGCTGAGTGATGCGGTGAATTTAGCCTCTCGCTTGGAACATTTGACCAAAGAGTATGGAGTATCCCTGCTGATTTCACATTACACCTTTGACCATTTGCGTGACCCTTCCAACTATTCGTTTCGTCTCATTGGTCGGGTCAAGGTTAAAGGTAAATCCCAAACCGTGTCTGTGTTTGATGTGTTTGATGCTGATCCGCCTCCCGTTCGTCAGCGAAAGCTGAAAACAAAGACGATGTTTGAACAAGCGTTATGCCTTTATTCGCAACGAGAGTTTAGTAAAGCGGCTAAATTATTTCAACGGTGTCTAGAATTTGTGCCTGAGGATAAAACCGCTAAAATTTATCGGCAACGGTGTCAGAAGAGACATGTAGAGAGGTAAGTAGGTGGACATAAAGTTAACAGTTGAGATTAGGCAACAGGCAACAGGCAACAGTAAGGGTTTGAGGGCGATTTACTTGCACTTAATGAGCGTGCCGTTTTCTTTTGTCCGACTACTTAGCAGGTTAAGTCTCTACACAGACAACCTACGGCTTTTAACTTCATAAAAATTTTAATTTATCTTAAAAGAGTACGGGTATGGTTACGACGAACTGTATAGAGAAAAAGAAGCGAATCATCGGGTTTAACATCCTCTTGTCGATGAATTTCACCGATTTTCTTGTCTCAAACCCAGTTCCACTGATGAATCCAGCCAATCTTAACTCTCTACTCAAAAGCCTAAACAGTCGGAAAGCGTTAAAATGGTTCTGGTATTTTGGACTTATATCCAGTCAGATTTTTTATGCGGCAAAAATTAATGCCCAACTGATTCCCGATGATACGTTAGGTGCAGAACGTTCAATCGTTGTTCCCCAAAACGTGCGGGATTTGATTCAAGGCGGGGCAAGACGAGGGAGTAATTTGTTCCACAGTTTTCAGGAGTTCAATGTTGATCCCGGACAGCAGGTTTACTTTGCCCATCCTGCGGAGGTTGACCATATTCTCACTCGTGTCACGGGAACAAATCTATCCAATATTTTTGGCACTCTCGGTGTGGAAGGGGCGGCAAGTTTATACTTAATTAATCCGAATGGAATTATTTTTGGGAAAGACGCTAGGTTAGATGTGGCAGGTTCCTTTGTGGCAAGTACGGCGGATGGGATTCCCTTGGGTGAACAGGGATTCTTTTTGGCGACAGAACCTGAAGAAAGTACCCTCCTCTCGATTCAGCCAGGGGTATTCTTTTTTAATTATCTGGCTGGTGAATCAGCAACGATTACCAATGCGGGGAATTTATCGGTGGGCGGGAATCTTACTCTAGCGGCTAATACTCTGAATTTACAAGGTCAGCTTATCGCGGGAGATCATCTGACTCTGCAAGCTAATCATACTGTAAATATCCGAGACAGTCTGGTCAATCCGTTTATCGCTAAGGCGGGCGGAAATATGCAGGTACAAGGCGATCGCACAGTTGATAGTTTTGCCCTGAATCATCCGGATAGTGGTTTTTTCGCCAATGGGGATATGGTATTCCGTTCGGCTAATCCTGTGCAAGGGGATGCCCATTTCTGGAGTGGTGGCGAGTTTCGCATCGAACAGCTTGATGGGAATCTGGGAACCCTGAGGAGTCCGAATGATCCGGTGATTCGCAGTCGTGGGGATGTTTTAATCGGGGCTTATCAAGGCGCTTCGCTGCATATTTTTGCGGGCGGAAGTGTGACAATTCCGGGTGGTGTTTTGATCAATAACGTTGATGCTGAAAATGGCATTGTTGAAAATGTTACTCTTTCCAATGACACATCTATATTAATTGATGGGAAAACTCAACCCACCCTGGATATCCGGGCTGGAACTACCGCGTTTGCTGTTCCAAACATTACTGGGATTCCATCGGATGGAATTATTGTTCCGCCCTTCCCCAATCCTCTGGAACGTCCAACCCGTGCGACGATTACTATTGGCAATATTGTTAACCCAGGAGGGACTGTCTTTTTAACGAATCAGTACCAGCCCAATCCATCCTTAGCTGGGGGGATAACCGTTGGGTCAATGAATACTCAAGGAATGATGACAGGGGGTACGATTATTATCGACTCCAAAGGATTAATTGATACCACGGCTGGTACAATTGATACCCGTTCTTTTGGCAAAGCGGGTGATATTTTGTTCCAAGCCGTTGGTGATATTGGAGTGAGTGATATCAATGCCAATGGACAAATCGGTGGTCATATTTCCCTGAACAGTGGCGCAACCCTAACTATCGATAATTCAATCATTACTAGCGTGACCAGTTTAGGCAAAGGCGGTGATATTGAACTCTCAGCCCCGTCTCTGGTGTTGAGGGGGGGGTCGAAAATTTTCAGTGTTACGGTTGGTTCGGGACAAGGGGGTAATATTCAGATTAGCGCTGATTCAATTCGTGCTGATGATAACTCTGATATTAATACGATTTCAGCTAGTATAAATGATAGCACTAATATCAGTAACATTATCGAAATCCTTGGCTCACCGACGGGTGACATTGCGGATCTCATTTCATTTTTACCCGCTAATAATACATTGGGTAGCATTTCAGGGTCAGGAGGTAATATTCAGGTTAGCGCAGAATCTATTACCTTGGACGGTGAATCGAATATTGCAACCGCTACCTTTGCGAATGGTGGACAGGCGGGAAATGTGAGAATTAATGCGACATCAGTTAACCTGTTGGATGATGGTACCGTAGGTTCCCTAACCTATGGGGCGGGTGATGCTGGAAATTTAACCCTAAATAGCCGTCAATTACTGATCCGAAATACGAAAACCCAGTCAGAGGTAGGAACGGGCATTTCTACAGCCGCCCGCACCAATAGCAGTGGTGATGCTGGGGATTTAACCATTAACGCCGAATCCATAGAAATTATTGGCAATCAACCCGGTGTAGCTGACCCTCCGAGAGACTTTAATACTCTCTTAGATTTAGCGGAATTACGAACAGGTTTGACCTCTGGAACTCAAGGGAGTGGAGATGCCGGAAATGTCACGATTAATAGCGATCGCCTGGTAATGCGAGATGGTGCTGGAATTGCGACGTCGGCTGACTTTACGAGTACAGGAACCGCCGGAAACTTGAGAGTAAATGCGACTCAGATAGAATTGCAAGGGAAGGGGGGTATCACAACATTGACCCTAGGATCGGGTGATACCCAAGGCGGCAATTTGTCCATCAACGCTGAGCGCGTGACGCTTTTGGATGGCGCCGGAATTGGTACGGGAACGCTATCCGGAAATGGTGGTAATATTATCCTCACCGCCACGGATTTATTACTGATGCAAAATAACAGTTTAATCACGACCACGGCAGGACAAGCTGGGGCGGGTGGAGATGGTGGCGATATCGATATTGATGCTGAGTTTATCGTGGCTATTCTGGATAAAAATAGTGACATTACTGCCAATGCGTTTGAGGGAAATGGCGGGAATATTGACATAACCACCCAAGGGATTTTTGGTTTGCAGGTGAGTGATCAACTTACCCCAAATAGTGATATTACAGCGAGTTCTCAGTTAGGGATTGATGGCACGATCACGATTAATACTCCTAATGTTGATCCATCTCGCGGCTTAACTGAATTACCGTTTAATTTTACTGATCCATCCAATCAAATTATTGCGGGTTGTCCGGCGGATACCGGGAATCGCTTTACAGTTATCGGACGCGGCGGTATTCCCGATAATCCTCGTGACTATTTGCCGGGAAATGCGGTTTGGCAAGATCGGCGAAATGTTGCAGTGTTTTCTGATAAGCAACCTGCTGTAAACCTGCCATCTGAGACACCTGAAAAGCAGATAATTGAAGCCCAAGGTTGGATTGTGGATGAAGAGGGTACGGTGATTCTGACGGCTGAATCGAGTGGAGGAAACAGGGTGGATTTTGGGGGAATGTTGTCTTCGTGTGGGGGGAGAAATGACTTAGACTAAATTTAATGGGTGAGATTGCAATTATATTTTTTAACGCAGAGGAACGCAGAGGTTTTCGCAGAGGGCGCAGAGGTGATTGCAGGATGGGGGCAATAATTTTATAGAATGGGGGAAAGAACTGGAGATGATCGGACAAAGGACGAATTACAAATGACAAATGACAATAGGAACTCGTACTGATTTACCCCCAGCATTTCCTGATCATACTCAACTCAAAATCAAACCCAACTCTGGCTGCGTTGGTGGGATAGTGAGGGCAATCTTTTACTGATTGGTGAAGAACGGGCGGAGTTGGAACAACAACGGGCAGAAAAAGCCGAGCAAAAAGCGGCAAAATTAGCGGCACGATTGCGGGAAATGGGGATTGACCCTGACGCCGACGAGTTAGAGTAAACGAGGGGTTATGAAACGGTTGAGAAGACGCAATAAAAAGCAATTATTTTTCTGGGGATTAGTCCTGGTAACCTGCTTAGTGGTGACGACGATTCGTCCTGTCGCGGCACAGGATTCTTCTAACCGTTTTTCGACCTCTCACCCTACCCTTCTCCTACAAGGAGAGGGGAGACAAATAGATAATTCTAACCTTGTCAGTCAAGGTAAAATCAATGATGAAACTGGACATTTAGCTGATACAATAAAGGCTTGGCAAGAGGCGGTAAAGAATTATGAAAAAGCTGGCGATCGCATGAATCAGGCGTTAGCATTACATTACTTATCCTTAGCCTATCAAGACGGGGGACAATGGCAACAAGCGGAAGCCGCAATAAATCAAAGCCTGGATT
>CAZNNK010000304.1:0-7613 GCA_964574085.1 uncultured Coleofasciculus sp. | reverse complement strand
GAGAAATGAAACAGCGAATATCATGGGCGCACATCGGTGCGCCCCTACGAAAACCCAACCATTACCCGAACAATGTCACCCATTTACCTCACCGCCAATCCCCAAACAACAAGGGTTATCGCCAATTTTACAAAGGAGTGCGATCGCCCCTATTAAACTTGCTTGACAAACTTCCTTGGTCAATTAAGTTCAGTTAAATGACCCGTCGCACTTTCTTCGAGTAATTGACGGATAAAATGTGGATTTTGTGAGTTAGCTGAATGTAACAATTTTCGATACAACTGACAAGCCGAATCATCATTCAAAATCCGAGTATGGATAATTCTCGTCCAATCTTGAGCCAACCCAATTAATGTAGGAACAACAGTAATAAAAGATTGAAGCTGTTGCTGTAAATCAAATGATTCTATAAAATGAAGGAGACTAAACATGACCTCTGGCTGTTCACACCGATCATCAAAAATCAGATGTAAACTAGGTAAATCCTTAGCATTAGGATGCTGTGCTAGTTCAGCTAACGCCGTTTCAAACGCGATCACCTCTTGGCGCGATCGCATCAATTTATTAGCCTCTAAGACACCCATCCAATTATTATCCGACATCAGTGATTCTCTCCCTTCTCAAAAACACCCTGCCAAGCTAACTTATTTAACTGGATAATATCCTGTAAGCGGCGTCTAATTTCTGACGTATAAAGTCCTTGACGCCAATAAATTGATCGCGCATCTCTAATCTCTCTAGCCAGTGCTTCCCTTGGTGAAAGACTCAAATCAGGAGATTGTCCATAAGAGATAGTTTGGCGATGACGACCTCCTTGACCGGGCAAAGGATGCTCCATCATCATAGCAATACCCATTCCTCTAGTGTAGCCAGGAACCTTTGCTGCCATAAAAGCATTAGAAGGAATGTGATGAGGTGTTAGATTATCCCCTCTACGTCCAGTTTTGAGCAAGTCAGCATATCGTCCAACCGCACCTTCTCCTGGTAGTAGTTGTTCTCTATTTAACAATGTCACACCCCTATTTTCCCCACAACCCCCGAAAATACAACAATCATCGCCATTTTCCCGAGGCGGTGCGATCGCCTCCAAATATGCCATAGCTTGTACCGCCTACCTGGTGTGCGATCGCTCTTCCAAAGAATGTACGATTACCCCCACTTACACTCTCTGCTGCGACACTTCAAGTATTTCATCCACAGAAGCACCACGGCGCAATTCCTCCCATTCAGCATTGATCGGCTGATACTGGCAGTAACATATCACAATCCGCTCATCCGTATCGAAGCTGGCAAACTGACAAACTCGCACAACTATCCAATCACCATCACGTCCATGAGTCACCCCATTACCCGGATCTTTGACATTAGCATACTCCCTAACACGATCGCCCACTTGAGGCATATCAGGAGTGCTGGAATAATGCCATTCCTCAGAAAGGATACTGGTTAAACTTCCCGATGGTAAAAGCTGTCTTTCTTCCCATCCCGAAGCATCAGGATCGTCACTTTTGTAGATAATCCAAGTCTGTCTCATATCGTTCATCCTCAAAACTGGTTTGTTTTCCGTAAAACACGCAATCCACCTTTAGAATACTGTCTCTCGTTTTACGGATATCTTTGATTTTCCATTTATACTTTTGTTCCATCTCAAAGCATTTTTTGGGACTAGTGGCAGCATGAATATTTTCTTGAGTATCGTCCCAATTTGTACCGTTGCTCATATTTACTAACGTTTGAACACCGATGATTGTATCACGACAGATAGAATCCTTGTCCGGACATAACCTCAACCAACAGGATACCCCAACAATGTCACTGACTTAAGGCTCGTAAATTGCCGCTTTCCAACCCATGGGTACATACCCATCCAAAACAGGTAACGGTGTCAGTTCACGCTTAACCTGAACGATCAGGGATTCCCCACTGGGAAATTGCACCGTGATCGCTTCATTTTGTCGCAGAAGGCTCAAAAAGTCCTCAACTGAAATGTTTCTTAAACTCTCCAAGTTAACAGGTTGTTGACTCTTCATACAATTTCCCTTTAACCCATGTCACGATTACCTGCCCTAAATCTTAGCTTATCCAAAGGATGAAAATGTGTCAAAACAAACCGACGAAGAAATAGGACACACGCCATGGAAAGGGCGCACGCCATGCGCCCCTACGAAAAAAAAACCAACCGATTACCCGAACAATGTCACCCATTTACCTCACCGCCAATCCCCAAAATACAAGGGTTATTGCTAATTTACCGAAGCCGTGCGATCGCCTCCCCATACCCCATAGCTTGTCCAGCATAGATGGTACGCGATCGCTCCCTCACATTACTGTTGTCAAAAATGACAGTTAAAGACTTAGAAAAAGTACAAACCAATCTTTCAGAAACCGGACAAGATTACCAACTCGAACTCGAAGATAGGAAAATTATCGCCTGAACGATTTCCCGGTTGGGAACTTACGATTTCGGAAAAATTCCCCCCGTCTTTGACGAAGACTAAGCAAAAAAACATTTAGGAGCAAATACTATGATGACTAAAACCCAGTCTTACTCTCATCGCCTAGCTAGCCAAGAAGACGCCTCTGCAATTGCTACACTCTGGACAGCTTTTGTCCAAGAACGTGCAGCGGCTGACCCTTCAATGGTGATTAAACCCAACTTCAATTTTACCGAATACATTACCCATCAACTCAACCAATCGAACTCATTTTGCTGGGTACTGGAATATGCAGCCGAAACGGAATCCAGTCAACCCAGCGAAAATTCTAAATCCATTGTTGGCGTCTTATTCACCTACGTCTACGACGAAGCACCACCACCTAATTTACCCCAAGATTTACACCAATCCCCAGACCAAGATAACCCTTTTATTCCCCGCCGCGTTGGTTCGGTTCTCGGATTCTATATTCAACCTGAACACCGACAGGCTGACGCGATTAAACACTTGATTGAATCGGGTCTTCAGCAAGCTGAAACATTCAAAATTAATGATATCGACTTACTGGTTTCTGCGGAACAAACAGGGATTCATGCCTTACTCCAACGCCTCGGTTTTACCAAAGCTGCCGTTCAATATACTAAGCACTATGAGATTCCCGCCGATGCAGAATTACCCAGCCTGCATCCACCACATCCGGAATTTTCAGACCTAGAATTACCCGAACCTAATGCCATTCCTCTACGTGATTACAACACCAACGAACTCATCTACAATTCCCAAGGACAACCCGTTTTCTTATATCCCCTCAAGGATGAGCAAAACCAACTTCTGAGAACGGCTGAAGGAATGCCAATTTACCCAACACCCGTGCGTGATCCGCATAAAAATGATTGGGTATTTGATGCTAATGGGACGTTAGTTGTCTGTCCTGTATTGCGAGATGAAAATAACTCTGTTGTTGAATATCAAGGCATTCCTCAGTTTCATCCGCCCGCTTATGACTATATTCAGGGTAGCGTTCGCCTTAAGCAAGATGCTTCAGACAACTATGTGTTCTGTGACGTAGAACGGGATAAAGCCGGGAAGATACTGTATGATCCGTCTGGAAAACCTATATTTAAGCAGATGAACTGATATAGCAATACGCATTAAGGTTAGGACTTATGTAAAAGCACTAAAACCTGTTGGAGTCAAATGCGTGAAGGCGTGAAGGCGTGACTTGCGCGTAGCGCTATACCACCTCAATCGATATAATCAGGTAAGTCCTTTTCGGGTTATAGCTGGTTTATTTTGTCTTAGTCTAAAGTCTAGTAGTACCAGACGTGCTTACAGGTAGCGCCCGTGCCACCAATTTGCATAAGTCCTAATCATAGTTTGGGTTTTGTTTAAACCTGTTGTGCTTACCCGCTTCAGGGTCTCACGCGATCACTAAAATTAGACCCCCATTTCCTGTACGCCATTCGACCGATCTAAATCTATGCGATCGCGAATTATATAGCTACAGGCGCACACATTTTTCCACGATAACACTATACCATAAAACGTTAGTTTTGCAACGCCTTTTGAAATGTTTTAATAGCATCCACATGATTCACCATAGTGATGCAACGTAATAACAAATTCAGATCAATCCCTCTAACCTCCTCACTACTCTTAATCTGTTCATAGTGGAGTGTCTTCCCCTCGCCGCGCAGGTGATAAAGCTCCAACACCCCATCTTCCCAAAACCAAACTTCCTTGATATTCAGCCGCTTATAAATCTCCAACTTGTTGATACCGCCACTGGTAAACACCACCTCAATCGCCAGATCAGGATTGGTTCGACCCGGCGCTAGTTTATAGGATTTATCGGCTTCTCGCTTGACGGCGACTCCTTCACTTTCTAGGGTCATTGAACCAGTTGGAGTAAAGTCAAATCCTGCCATCAACAGGTAAAGCTCCAACAATGCACCAATTCTTTCTTTAACAGTTTGGTGAGGTTCTCCTGGCATTCTTCGTATCTCCAAAACTCCATCTAAAAAAGAAAGTCGATATCCTGGGCGGTCTAACAATTGCTCAACGGCTTTGAACTCTCGCCAGGTCATTCCCTCAAACAAAAGGGGGGATTCCTTTTTGGGTGTTGCGATTGTGGCTAAAGTCATTTGAGTCTCCCGTTTTTTTTCGATTATAGATCAACTCAAAACTGGACAGGTTTACTACCCACCCTTTCCTTGAAAGTCAATAACTATTTTAAGTCAACAGCTAATGATGGCTGGAACCTTTGAGACGATATTGCTGTCAACAGCAAAACAGCCGATGTAGAGTTTAGCCTTGATTATTGAACTAATTTTTTGAATAGACCTACAATACAGGAATTAGTTTATCGGTATGGTTAAACATTAAGTCATCTCACACCAAAGCCAAGATTATGACCAAGGGGTTCTCACGGAATAAAGCTAAAATTGTGATAGGAATCTTAGCAATTTGTACTTCATGCCTAGGTTTAACCGCTAAACGTGTTAGTTCTGCGGAATCCCTAGTAATAGAGAGTCTAACCATGGGGGAAATTCTGCAACGTTTAGTCGTTCAGTCAACCCTGGAACTCGATCGCGAATGGGTAGAAGCTGAAGCCGTTACCCCCTCAGCTTCTCCCTCACCTCAGACTCAAACTTTCGCTCAAACCCCAACTCAAGTCGTTGGCGGGGGGACAAAAGTCTCCTTAAATGGTCGTATCGTACCCTTTGCTTGGAAACAGTGGCAAGTTGGGGGAGTCATACGCACGGGTATCAGTGATGTGGGAGTCCAACAACTCTTCGGACTGGAATTGTTGAGTACCCGCAATTGGACGCGACAACCGATACAGTGGTTCTCTAATCCCCTGAGTACGCCTCTGGTTCTCGTAGCTCACCATCGTGATGCTTATCGCTATCTAGATGTTACTGAGTTTGCCCAATGGATGGGATGGCAATTTCAAGCCCAAGGAGATACATTAGCGCTAACATCTGCATCTGCACGATTAGACAGTATCCGGGAAGAGACACATCCGTGGGGATTTAGGATTATTCTTGATTTAGATCGTCCCACACCTTGGCAAGTGAGCAGAAGCCCCGGTGAAGGAGTGATTATATTAGACGCGATCGCGAATCCATCCCTGATTGAACAGTTTACCCCGCCTCCGGTCGTGGAAGATGGGGGAGATGAGGGAGATGGGGGAGATGGGGAAGATGGGGAAGATGGGGAAGATGGGGAAGATGATGCAGTACAGGAGAATCAACCTGTCATCCAAGTTGAAACCAATCAGACTCAAACCACTATCGGGGTTTCAATTCCAGATGGTCTACAGTTACACGTTTTTAGTTTACCCAACCCCAATCGCTTAGTTGTCGAACTTCGTCCCAATGCCATGGTGGAAAAAGATATTCTGTGGGCGCCAGGTATTTGGTGGCGTCAGCGGACTGTGACTCTGGGTGATACTCGATTTCCTTTGGTGTGGCTAGAGGTTGATCCCAAAAATCCGCAAGTCAATCTGAAACCAATTTGGAGTAATCCCACGACTCAAGTGGGAACCGCCCCCCTGATTAAAACCGCGCAGTTATGGAAAGCTGCTGCTGCAATCAACGGTGGCTTTTTTAACCGCAATAATCAACTACCCCTAGGTGCAATCCGCCGTGATGGACGTTGGTATTCAGGACCGATTCTCAACCGAGGTGCGATCGCGTGGACGGATCAGCATCAATTCAAATTTGGACGCCTCAGCCTTGAGGAAACTTTAATCACCGCCAATGGAGAACGTTTTCCGATTCTGTTCCTCAATAGCGGTTACGTGCAAGCCGGAATCTCTCGCTATACCCCAGAATGGGGCGCATTATACACCCCCTTAACCGATAATGAAGTGATCTTGGTTGTGCAAAATAACCAAATTACGGCTCAATTACCAGCAGGAGTCGCCGGTGAGGAGTCATTTTTCATTCCAGTTAATGGCTATCTACTCACACACAGAGGCAGTGATCCAAGGGTTACGGCTAATTCTCTCACTATTGGCACAAAGGTTCAGATTGAACAGAAAACCTTGCCAACTGAGTTTAATAATTATCCCCATATCCTTGGCGCTGGTCCCTTGTTACTGCAAAATCGCCAAATTGTGTTAGATGCCCAAGCGGAAAAGTTTAGTGATGCCTTTGCCCAACAATCTGCCATTCGCAGTGCGATCGGGATCACGGCAAATGGCACACTAATTATTGCTGCCATGCACAATCGCGTCGGAGGCAAAGGACCCAACTTAACCGAAACCGCCCAGTTGATGCAGCAACTGGGATCTGTTGATGCCCTCAATCTCGATGGTGGCAGTTCTACTGGACTCTATTTGGGCGGTCATCTTCTAGATCGTTCTCCTTATACAGCCGCCCGGGTTCACAATGGCTTGGGACTCTTTCGCCCCACTTTCCCCTAGTGCGGCGCGGCGAAAATACTTGAGCAGCTTCGTAGATACGATGAAGCAGGGGGAGCAGAGGGAGCAGAGGGAGCTGGGGAAGATGTTAGCTGTTCAGTTATTTCTGCCTTCTTGCACTAGTCCAACCCGCCCCGATATGGAGTAAATTAACGGAAATAACCAACCCATTCTTAAAGTTCCGATAAAGCTCAAGCCTCTAAATGTGAAGACTTCCTACAATTTGATAAATTTACCCCCTAAGACGTGCAAAACCTAAGTCGAATTTGCTAGTGTTGATTGTGGTTAGCTTTTGTGTTGTTGAGAACCTGGCAATAGCTAAAAACCCGATAAAACGTTTTTACACGCGATTAATGTCGTAACTATTTTCAGGAGAAATACTATGGTTCAGCAAGCAGTTCCTCATGATTCGGCGATCACCCTACCCAGATCGTTGACTGCCGAAGGCGCTGCCGCTACAGAACTAAGACCTTGGGGTTCATTTACTGTTCTGGAAGAGGGGCGAGGATACAAAATTAAGCGTATTGAGGTGAAACCGGGTCATCGCCTCAGTCTGCAAATGCACTACCATCGCAGTGAACACTGGATTGTTGTCAGTGGTATGGCAAAGGTTATTTGCGGAGATAAGGAATTATTGATTCATCAAAATCAGTCCAGTTATGTTCCTCAAGGACATGCTCATCGCCTAGAAAATCCGGGTGTCATTCCGCTAGTACTAATTGAAGTACAGAATGGCGAGTACCTTGGCG
>CAZNNK010000303.1:0-7615 GCA_964574085.1 uncultured Coleofasciculus sp. | reverse complement strand
TTACCGCCAGAGAGTTCACCGCCCCCGACTGTATTTCCTGGGGTTCGTAATAGTCGCGTTGTGGTGATGCTTGATCCGGGACATGGGGGCAAAGATCCTGGCGCTGTGGGGATTGGTGGCTTGCAGGAGAAAAACGTGATTTTGCCCATTTCTCTCCAAGTTGCCGCCATTTTAGAACAACAGGGTGTACAAACGATATTGACGCGATCGGATGACCGATTTATTAGCCTGAGAGGACGAGTGCAACTGGCGGAACAAACCAATGTTGACCTATTTGTCAGTATTCACGCCAATGCGATTAGCCTGAATCGTCCCGATGTGAATGGCGTGGAAACCTATTACTATGCCAACGGGCGAGGGCTAGCCGCAGCGATTCAAAACAGTCTATTACAGAGTACCGGAATGCGGAATCGCGGCGTAAAGCGAGGCAGATTTTATGTCATCCGACGGACTTCTATGCCCGCAGCTTTAGTGGAAGTGGGGTTTGTCACCGGGGCGGAGGATGCGCCGAGACTTGCCACACCGGAATTTCGTAGCCGCATCGCCCAAGCGATCGCCCGGGGCATTTTACTGTACATTCAGCAAACTCGGTAGGGTGTCGGGTGGGGAAGATGGGGGAGCTTGTAGAGACGTAGCATGCTACGTCTTTTCGCTGAGGAAGCAGGGGGAGCAGGGGGAGCAGGGGGAGCAGGGGGAGCAGGGGAAGCAGGGGAAGCCATGTTCCAGACGAGCCATGGAGCGTCTGTGTGTAGGGGCGGGTTTAGGGACTAATATTGATTGTTATCCCTAGCTTGGCTGCAAAACCCGCCCCGACTAAATGACAAATGACGAATGACAAATGACGAATGACGAATGACAAATGACAAATGACAAATGACAAATGACGAAAATAGGAGGATGTCAGGGGAATGGGCGTCAATCGCATCCGAATTGCCAAGGATCAAGCCGATTTAGTCAAAGCCTTAACAGTATCAGCCGAGACAACCGGACCCTTTCAAACTTATGCCGACGTTATCGCATTTGCCGCAGCATTGGGAGTCAAGCGCAAGAAGCGATTGCCTCTGGGAACGATTGCCAAGAAAGAACCTGCACCGATTGGGCTAGAGATATTTGTGTCGAGGGGATATGACGCCCTGATTAAACTCTTGGCGCTTGTCGAAACCAAAGATGCTAAAATTCTCTCCTCCTTTGATGCCAAAGCCGAGGAGGAACGGATTCATATTTTTGAAGAATATGCTAACGGTGGGTTACAGATATTACGAGACGAGTTGCGGGGGGCGGTGGATTATTCAGAACGATTATTGTTAGTTTTGAATACAGAACGGTTTAAAAAAGAGGTTCCTGAAGACGATTTTGATTTAAGCCGATTTCTCTAAGTCGGCGGATAAAATTAAAGTCAACAGTGGGGCTTGTCATTCGTCATTTGTCATTTGTAAGGGTTTTGGGTCTATTTACAAAACTTTATGAGCGTGCCGTTTTATGCCAGTCCGACTACTTAATACTCATCCTCCTCATCCAACATAATCGTATCCTCATGAAACACCCCAGTCTCTTGTTCCGCACCCGCCTCTAACTGTTCCTCTTCAGTTTCCGACTCAGCGAATTGCCAATCGTCGATCTGTTCTGTCTCCCCAGCATACTGCTCTGTATCAGACGGGTGTTGTCCCATCTCGTCCAATTGCTGCGTCTCGCCACTATACTGCTCTGTATCCGACACCGGGGCTTGGGTTACCCACTCATCCGCTTGCGCTGTCTCGCCAGCATACTGATCCGTTTCCGACACCGTGGCTTTGGCATTTAACTGCTCACGGTCAAACTGTTCGGTTTCCCCATCATAGCGATCGCTCCCTTGGGAGTAAATGGTCGGTAACATGGGTTCCCCTTCGGCACTCTCAATAAAAATCATCGGCTCATCTTCAAACAAATGCTCCTCTTCGATGGTTTTTACGAAGGGAGAGACAACCAAGGATTGGTAATAAGACTGAAACTCGTCCCAGGAAAAGAACGCCCCACTTTTAATAGCAAACTGTTTATTCGGTTCATCTAACTGGGCGTCTACTAAACAAGCATTGGTCAAATTTGCTGAGGTTAAATTAGCACCCCGGAGATCTGCCCCCAATAAATTCGCCCCTTCTAATTGCGCCCCTTTGAGATCCGCATCCGCTAAATTTGCCCCAACTAAACTTGCCCAAGCTAAATTTGCCTGTTGTAAATTAGCGGCGGCTAAATTAATCCCACTTAACTCAGCCGTCGATAAATCGGCATGGATAAGATTCGCTTCTGCCAACATCACCCGATTTAAACAGGCTTGGGGTAAATGAATCTGAGCCAAACTCTGTCTCGCCCGTTGCCAAAATGTGGTAGGAGATAGGGCAACAGTGCGACCCATAAAACTTAACAATTGATCGGCATCAAAGTCCTGGGGAATCTCCGGGTTGCCACAGGGCCAAAAGGGAAGATTGGCTTCTCTGGCGGCTGAACAGAGGATTAAAAAGACATTTAATCCCACGGTGGCATCAATTTGTAACGTATTCAAGGGATTATTCAAATCCCGCAACTGTTGGTGAACCCGATGAGCCACCCCTTCATCGAACCACCGTCCGCGACAGTAGGCGCGATAGAAGCGATAGAGTCGTTGAAATAGCACGGGGAAGGAAAAGGCATCCGCATTGCGCTGTTGCTCTCGTCGTAGTCTCTCAATTATCAATTCTTCTATTTGAGGAGACAACAACCCATAGCCCAACAACTGATAAAGATGTTCAGCCAGATGAAGGGATGAGTCAATCACAAACGAGACTTCCCCATACTGGTTGGGCAGCTTTTGCGTCAATGCCTTCAGTTGCAAAGCAAGTTCTTCGGCGGCTAAATAGTCGCCTAAACTGGGGTGAGAAAACTCAATCGAAAGGGGGGCTGATGTTGAGTTTTGGGACGCAGAGGCTTGGCGCGGTGCTGACTTCACCCATTCCCCCCCTTTGTCTCTAGGCTGGGTGCGGAAAAAGAAGGTGGGTAGGGGTTGGGTAAACGATTTCGGCGTCGTGTCCTGATCCTGGAACCGACGTTGAATCACCATTTGCGTCACTTGATTCTGACCCGTCTGCAAAATCGTCAGGGCTGTCCCCTGCATTTGACGGCGTAACTGTTGTGGGGAACGTCCTTCCAAGAGATTGGCGATCGCTTCTAGGGAACGCCCTGCATGGGAAAACCCTTCGCGAATTAACTCCAAGGGCGGTCCACTCCCACTCGTCGGTTCTCCCAGCAACCAGCGACAAATCCGGTCATAGATTTCAAACTTCACCTCCGCCGGACTCATTTTAAAGATGCGATCATCAATTAAGGCATCTCGATGTAAAATTCCCACCAAATACAGCATCAATGGACGAGTCAGCAGCGCCACTAAATCGGGATTCGGAGATTGCTGCTGAAATACACCACCATGTTTTAAGAAGTTAAAATACGACTGGGCAATGGATTTAGATTGCAGTTTTGCCCACTGGAGAAACCACTTACGGAATTCCTCCTTCGCCATCGGTTCAATGGCGATGCGCTGGAGTCGGCTTTGCAGCGGCGGTAAACTACTATGGCGATATTTACGCGCCAAAACGCCATCCAAGGTAACCGGGCGACTGGTGAGCATAATTTTGTGGCGAGGCGAATTTGACCCGTTTTTCTGGGTATGGAATCGCATCACCTGATCCATAAACGTCCACAAGTGACGCTCCGTCTGAGGAGAACGGGGTAATTCATTTAAACCATCTAAAATTAGTAAACAAGGAGGAGAACTGCGAGAAAACCAGCCATCGGTATCCGTGAACCGTCCCACGGGGAAAGCTGTCTCCAAGGTTTGCTCCAAAGTTTGACCCAAGGTGACATCCCGCAGGCGAATAATCACAGGCATCCACTGGGGATAAAGCTCTTGCGCTACCCGGGCCGCTAACATCTGACAGAAACTGGTCTTACCACAGCCACCATCGGCTTCAATCACCGTAATACTGTTCTTATCATCCAGTTGAGCCATCACCCATGCCATCAAGTCCGTCGGTGGCGAGGAGACGGCGGCGAGATAGGCGGGGTCGAGATCCTGTTTGCGGCGTCGTTCTCGGTTTTCTTGTCCCAGAGTGGGGGGAAGGCGTCTGCCGTTTAGGGATACGTAGATTTCCTTGAGGGAAAAGGGTTCGGCAAATAAGGGTTCGCTTAAGGACAGGGAAAGTTCCGCCCGATAATATTCCCGATCCAAATCCAGGGTCAATTGGGGCGTCGAGAATTCTTCCTCCTCATCTTCGTCTATAGGAGTACTGAGGGTATTACTTAAATGACCCAAGCGGACAAACTTCTGCAATTGCGCCAAAGGTAGGGCATTTTCGGCAATCACCTTGAGTAAATGACCCGCCAGTCCATTACTTAACCGTTGGGTTAATAACTTCGCTTCCGTTTCCTCTGCGCCATTTGCCACAAACCAGGCGATCGCTAAATTATTCATCTGCTGTACCAGAAAGGAATTTGCCACAGATGACAAAGCTTGTTCGGCTTGGGAATCACTGAGACGTCCGGGTCGCAGGGTTTTCAGCAGAGCAATTAATTGAGGATCAACCAGAGGTTCATCAATATTCGGTGACGCCGGGACTTGGGCGCGGTTCACCCAGGGTCTTCGCAGTTGGGCTTCTTGCTCTAAAATTCCTTGTAATGCGTTCAGATACGCCACCTGAAAACTCAGCCAGGTGCCTTCACTCCGGCGTAAGGGCTTCTTGCGACTCAAAATCCGCAGCAAACCCACCGTTAACTGAGACAAAATCGGCGCGACTTGCCAAGCGACGGTTAACGGTAACTCCAACACTTCGGTCAAGACACTAATCGCAAAGGGATTCAGACTCTTGACCTCCATGTCTTGGGCAATGCGAAACGCAATGCCCGCCAACTGGGCGTTATCCTGTCCCAGTTGGGCAAGTTCAATGTGGCGTTCTGCTAGCCAATGGCGAATGCTCAGGCTCATGCCACCCTAACTACTCCAAAACGATTCCTCATCTTATTGTGGACTCTATTGAACGGATTGCGAATCACCCAAATTTACGGTTAATTGGGAATACAATGATGGACAATAAACGGTGAACAATGAATTATCAGTTGTTTTCTATCTGTGTCCAAACGAGATTTGCCCCGATTTCATCTCCATACTTCCCTGCCTACTCGCCAACCTCGGGGACATAAGTTAGTCATCCGACTCGCAAGAGGCTCTAAGGCATCGAGTTTAGCAGAAACGGGACACTTAAACGCCAAAGTGATCAGAAACAGGCGCTCCAACCCAGACCGCCAGCGCCGCCAACGGGAGTTGTGGCGGTGGTCGTTGCTGTGGTTGATCATCGTGTCCGTTATCGGCAGCATGGTCGTTGGTGGTACATTACTACTCACCAAACTGCCACCTCCAGCAAATTGCCAACGCATTTCTCCTTTATCCCCAGATAGCGAACGATTATACTGCGCTCAACTGGCTGCCCAATCCGGAGAATTTGAGCAACTTAAGCAGGCGATCGCGATCGTGCAATATTGGTCGCCTCACCATTCCCTGTATCCCCAGGCACAGCAACTGCTGCGGGAATGGTCTCAAATGGTACTGCAACTTGCTCGAGAAACTCTGAATCAGGGAAACTATACCGATGCCCTGAAAATGGCGATGCAAATCCCTGTAAGTAGTCCCCTATATCCCGAAGCTCAAGCCCAAATCGCCACCTGGAAACAGGACCGAATACAGGCTCAGGCAATCGTCAGTCAGGTTCAAGATGCCCTGAAAGTACAAAACTGGCAGCAGGCGGCTAAGTTAATCAGCCAACTGTCACGCCTGAATGACCAATACTGGAGTGTATCCCGCTATGATACCCTGACCCAACAGTTGGCGACAGAGAAACAGGCGTGGACTCAACTCCAAGAGGCACGGGATTTAGCCCAATCGAATCAACTGACCAAGATCGAACAAGCGATCGCGTTAGCAGCCAAGGTTGATCCTAACAGCTATATTAAAGCCCAAGCCCAGAGTGATCTGTCGAATTGGAGTCGCACGTTACTTAAAATTGCCGCCACTCGCTTCCAAAATCAAGAGTATCAGGGGGTAATTGAGGTTGCCCAAGGCATTCCGATTAATACCTCTCTGTATCAAGAGGCTCAAGATTGGTTACGCTTAGGGCAAGCCGGAAAACTGGTGCAACAAAACACGATCCTCGCCTTCATTGACGCCTTAACCGCCGTTCGTCAACTTGATGCCAACAGTCCGGTGCAACAGTCAGCCGCCGCCCAAGCGGTTCAGTGGGAGGCTCAACTCCAAGATCGCCTCCAGTTAAGCCTTGCTCAAATAACTGCCAGTTTCGAGCAACGTCCCCTGCTAGAGATGGCAATCGAACAAGCTGCCCTAATTACACCCGATCGCCCCCAGCGTATCCAAGCACAGACCAACATAGCCCAGTGGCGCAAACAAATTCAACATATCGACGATCGCAATACCCTCAGAACTGCCCAACAGCTAGCCGCCGGGGGAACCATTGATCAATTAAACGCCGCCGTCACCCAAGCCCGTAAAATTGAGCCAGGTCAACCTTTACGCCCCGAAGCCCAAACTGCGATCGCCAAATGGAATCGCCAAATCGAAACCCTAGAAGATCAACCCATCCTCGATTTAGCCCGCGCCTTCGCCCAACGTCGAGATTTAATCGCCGCCATTTCCACCGCCAATCAGATTCGTCCCGGTCGAATGCTGTATGCTGAAGCTCAAAGCGCGATCGCCCAATGGGTTGCCCAAATCCAAACCGCCCAAGATCGTCCCATCCTAGAAGCCGCCGCCGCCCTAGCCGCCCAAGGACGATTTGACGCCGCCATCGCCACAGCCGCCCAGATTCCGCCAGAACGGGCGCTTTACCAACAAGCCCAAGCCGCGATCGCTCTTTGGAAATCTCAACAGAATGGAGGGTAGGAGGATGGGGTGATGGGGTGATGGGGTGATGGGGTGATGGGGTGATGGGGAAGCTGGGGAAGAGGATTACCAATAAACCATGAACCATGAACCATGAACAATCAACAAATAACGAATGACAAATGACAAATCAATCCACTCAAATCTTACTCATTGACGATGACCCAATTTTCCGATTAGGTTTAGTCACTGCCTTAGAAGCCTTTGCTGATTTAGATATCGTGGCTGAGGTGGATACAGCAACGGCAGCCCTGGAACGCCTAACCACCTTACTCCCCCAAGAACAGGTTAATTTAATTATCTTAGACTTGGCACTAGGGCGATCGCTCGGCAGTCCCCTAACCGGACTATCTTTATGCCAGCAACTTAAAACAGATTATCCCAACCTATCCATCTTATTGCTAACCACCCCATCTGAACCTAGCCAACTCACCGCCGCCAAACGCTTAGGAGTGGAAGGCTACTGTGCTAAAGGCTGTGCCATCACCTTAATTGTAGAAGCCATTCGACAAGTCCAAGCGGGTGAATCCTACTGGCAAATGTTACCCACCCCCGCCAATTCCTTACCTCCCCCACGGTGGCATACCCCATTACGCCAGTCAGGATCTGTGGCTGTTACACAACTTACGCAGCCGACGACAAGTCGAGTGTTGTGATGGGGGG
>CAZNNK010000302.1:0-7630 GCA_964574085.1 uncultured Coleofasciculus sp. | reverse complement strand
GTCCCTAAACCCGCCCCTACAATTGTCCCTAAACCCGCCCCTACAATTGTTCCTAAATCCGCCCTTTACCACTGAGGTAAATTCATCATTAACTGTTCTGCGGCTTGCCGATTCAATGGTTTAGAGAAAAAGTATCCCTGACCATATTCACATCGCCGCCCTCTCAGTTGGGCTAACTGCATATTCGTTTCTATGCCTTCAGCCACAACATCCATGCCTAAATTGTGAGCTAACGTCACAATCGCTTGCACAATCTCCCCATTTTCTCCTGCATCTCCCATGCGACTGACAAAGGAACGGTCAATTTTTAAGGCATCAATGGGAAACTGATGTAAGCGACTTAACGACGAATATCCGGTGCCAAAATCATCAATGTACAACTGAATATTCAATGCCTTAAGTCGCTCCAATAAAGCCGACGCCGAATCGGAATGTTCCATAATGCCGCTTTCGGTAATTTCTAACTTGAGAGTGCTGGGATTGACCTCTGTCTCTTGAATAATTTGGGCAATTTGCTCAATTAAATTGGCTTGGGAAAACTGTTTCCCCGACAAATTAACACTCATGGTTAACGGGGGATAGTGGCGAAACTGTCGTTGCCATTGGCGTAGCTGATAGCAGGCTGTTCGCAACACCCACTGACCAATGGGAATAATTAAACCCGTTTCCTCAGCTAACGGAATAAACGCGCCCGGTGAAATCATTCCCTGTTCTGGATGATGCCAACGCACCAGCGCCTCAAACCCGGTAATTTTACCTGTCCCTAGGGAAATAATCGGTTGGTAATAAACCTCAAGTTCTTGGCGTTCAATTGCCCATCTTAGTTCGGTTTCCAAGCGTAACTGGGCAAGGGCGCGACCGGACATGGCGGTATCAAACATGACATAACAAGCGGTTCCCTGAAGTTTTGCCCGATGCATGGCGGTATCTGCATCTCGTAACAAATCTTCCCCCCGGTTATACCCCATACCACTCAGGGCAATCCCGATACTGGCTGTGGCAAACACCTCATACCCATCTAAGTTAAATGAGGATTCCAACGTTTGGTGAATCGATTTGGCAATATCCGTAGCTGCTGTTGCATTGGGGATATCATCCAGTAGAATCGTAAATTCGTCTCCCCCTAACCGGGCTAAGGTATCGCTGGGGCGTAAGCACCCTGCTAATCGGTGAGCGATCGCACTCAGCAGTCGATCGCCGACCAGATGCCCTAAACTATCATTGATGACCTTAAAACGGTCTAAATCCAAGACAATCACCGCACATAAATAGTCCCATCGTTGCCCTGCCCGTCGCAACGCATACTCCAGCCGATCCATGAATAATGCCCGATTCGGTAATCCGGTCAATACATCGTGGAAAGCATCGTGGAGTAACTGTTCCTCCATGCGTTTGCGATCGCTAATATCCACCACCTGACTAATGTAGTGCAGAGGTTGACCTTGAGCGTCTCTGACCAACACAACCTTCAAAATACCATTGACAATCCTGCCAGATTTTGATATCAATCGCCGTTCAGTTTGCAGATGAGAGAGCTCCCCCTGCAACAACGATTGGTGTTGGGTAAAGTCGAGTGCCCGTTCACTCGGGTGGCTAATTTCGGTAAACGTGAGAGCCAACAGTTCTTGAGCCGTATACCCCAAAGCGTCACACAATGCCTGATTAACCTTGAGGAATTGACCCTTAAGGGATGTCATTGCCATGCCAATGGGAGCCAGTTCAAAAGTGAGGCGAAATTGCTCCTCACTTTTGAGTAAAGCCGCCTCTGCCTGTTTTCGTTTGGTAATGTCGGTAGCAATTCCATCCATGCGAATGGCAATACCCCTTTGGTCATAAATCAGGCGGGCGCGATCGCGCAGCCAACGCACTTCGCCATCCGGTCGTACAACCCTATATTCTAGATCTTTACTCCCCTGGTGAATCATCCGATGAGATGCCCTCTCCACCCGTTGGCGATCATCAGGATGAACGACGAACTGCCAGAGACTGGGACAATCCACAAAATCGGATACGGGGCGACCATAAACCCGTTCTGTCGCCGGATTCAGGTAAATAAACTGTTGATTTTCCAGGGAAGCCGACCAAACCACATCATCTAGAGACCTGAGAATACTCTCCAGCTTTTCCTCACTCTGTCGTAGGGCTTCCTCTGCCTGCTTCCGTTTAGTAATATCGGTTTGAATCCCGACAAAGTGGGTTAAATAGCCGTCTCCATCAAAGACGGGCGACACATAGAGTTCATTCCAGAAGAGGCTGCCATCTTTGCGATAGTTCTGTAAAATGACATGGCACTCTCGTTGCTCTTGAATCGCTGTCGCTAACTTAGTCACCCCGGCTTGATGATAATCAGGTTCTTGCCAGAAACGGCAGTTGTGTCCAATCACCTCCTCTTTGGTATAACCGGTCATTGACTCGAAAGCGGGGTTGACGTAAATTACCGGATTATCCGGCTGATTGGGGTCTGTAATAATCACTCCATTATTACTCGCCGCGATCGCTCGCTGCATCAGATAGAGATTCGCCTCTGACTGCTTATGTCCAATCGCCAAAGCTAAAACATTGGCAACCGCCTGGAGAAAGTGAATGTCATCTTCACTAAAACGGCGCTGGCTGGTGGTATGCGCCCCTAAAACTCCAAAGGGTTGCTCTTGACCCGGAATCACCACACTCACACCACTGACAACGCGATGATTGTAGAGCAGAGGCGGTCCACTAAAGCGAGGATCAATCGGTAGATCTTCAACCACGACAGGTTCTTGAGATATCAGATTATAACCCGCTTGGGAATTCCTGTGGGCACCGACTAAAGCATACCCAACCAATCCCGGTGACCAACCCACACCCGCTTTGAGTAAAAACACATTACCATTGGGTAGGAGTTCTAACACTTTGCAATACTCAACCTCTAAGGTTTGAGCAATCGTACTTACCGCTTCGTCCATCAGGGTATTTAAATCCAGTCCCGAAAGCGCCCGTTGGCTCAATTTAGCCACAGTTGCTTGCTGACGCGCTCGTACTCTCAGGTCTCGGTCTGGCTGTTCTGGATGAGTACGATCTCGAATTACCAGTTGGGTTGCCTCTTGACCTTGATAAATGGCGGGTAAACGGGCAATTTCCACATCAATGATCTGACCGTCTAACTGCACCAGTTTTTCGGGAACAAATTTGGTGGGTAATGGTAGGGGGTGAGGGGGATGCGACCTTCGTTTGTGATCAGAGAATTTCTCTGTAGGCTCAGAACCAATAACTGGGTGATCTCTCCTATTTCTCTGATTTCCCTGATCCTTAGAGCTAAACTCTGACCAAGGTTTACCGATAAGTTGGTTTTGACTAATGGCTCCCAGTAGTTTGACACCTTTAGGATTGATATAAACCAGGGTTCCCTGGCTTTCGAGGGCGATCGCCTCGGGAGACTGTTCCACCAACGTCCGATAGCAGGCTTCCCTGTCTTGGAGAGCAGCTTCTGTTTGCTGGTATTGGGTAATTTGCTGGTAGGTATCGCTGATATCATGGAATACACTCAGAATGGCTTTTCCCTGATTGAAGGTCAACACCTGCATGGAAACTGTTACCCACAACGGCGTGCCATTAATTGTATGGACACGAACTGGATCATTCTGGACAACACCATTTTTGTTTAATGTGGCTAACAATCTTTGCCAGTCGGCAGGATTTTCATAAAAATCGGGCATTGAGTTACCGACTAACTCTGAGGTAGCGACGCCAAACATTGCGTTCGCGTGGGAATTGCCGTAGACAATTGTGCCATCAGAGGCTTGTGCGATCGCAACAGGTACAGGAAAGGCTTGAGTAATCGCCCGAAATTGTGCTTCTCGTTGTTGCAGTTCGGCGTTAGTATGTAGACAGTCTGCTATCGCTTGCTTGAGTTCATCCGACTGGGTGATCGTGCCGCCTTGATCGTACAATTTGCAGGTATGATAGTCTTCCGAGTTAGGGTATGAAGGGAACAAAATGTCTAGCTTCTTGACCTTGGCAACAAACGGTAACCATTGCCATAAACCAAGCACCAGCAGTCCAAATCCCACTAAATAAAGCAGTGTCGCTGGCATCAGCGTATCGATTGGACTAGAGTTTAGGGTTGTCAACCCAAGAGTACGGTGGACTAAATCCATAAACCCATCTAGACAAATTAAAGCGTAACCCGCCAGCATATAGAACCAGCCCGGTTGTCGTTCAATCTGTGATTTTGAGCCGATCCACCACAAATAACCAAGAATAGGCATCATTAGGGACACCCTGAGGCTCCCGATTAAAATTTCCCTCATAATTCATTTAGGGCAAGTGTGAGTCATCAACAAAAGGAACAATCTAAACCGCGTCTACGTTGAAACCGGTCGTTTTTCTCTAGGAGAATCTCCAGTTTTCAACTTGGACGGGGTATATTTTGGAAGATCCAAAGGTTTGTCAGATGTTTTCTTAAAAACGAAATAACACCAAACATTCACCTTAACTGACTAAGAGTAGAACTCCCTGGTGTCAGATTAAGTTTGGCTCGATGCATCTGCCCTGATATTTCTTCGCCAGAGTGATATGTTCAGCAATTTTTCAGCAACATCTGCTTATTGACACCAACTTGGGGATACAAAGAAACAGTAGATTGGTGACGACAAGTACGTCGCCATCTGTTTGTATATTAGAACACTAACTTCGTCTTAGCCGTTGACAAAATCGTCATACTATGCATTAAAACAGCGAGTATTCTAGTCTGATTTTCCCAATCCAGTACCAGCGCCCATAGGATGACTTGACTGACTCTAGCCCTGTAGTCTCTTGTCCCTTCAAAGACGCTCAGCCAATCTCAACTTGGCAGAACGAGCGCGGGGGTTTTCATCCCGTTCCATGGGTTGTGGAGTTATGGGTTTTTTGGTAAGCACCCGCAAAATTGGTGAATCCCGCAAGTGGTGTTTAACCAGACGGTCTTCCAAGCTGTGAAAACTAATAATACCAATTCTGCCTCCTGGTTTTAACCATCTAGGCGCACAATTGAGAAATTTTTCTAGGGAGGATAATTCTTGATTAACGGCAATGCGAAGCGCTTGAAAGGTGCGAGTGGCGGGGTGAATCCGACCATAACGGTATTTTTGGGGAACTGATCGCGCGATCGCCTCGGCTAATTGGGTGGTTGTCTCAAAGGGGCGGCGTTCCACAATTGCCCGGGCAATCCGCCGGGATAAGCGTTCCTCACCATACTCATAAATAATGTTTGCCAGTTGGGTTTCATCCCAGTGATTGATAATCTGGGCGGCGGTTAGGGATTGGCTCTGATCCATCCGCATATCTAGATGGGCTTGATGGCGAAAACTAAAGCCGCGATCAGGAACATCCAGTTGAGCCGAACTCACCCCTAAATCAGCAATAATCCCATCATAGGATGATTCAGGCGGTTGATAGTCGGCAAAATTCCCCCGCCAAAATTGGATGCGATCGCCATAAGAGGCTAACCGGGCTTCTGCTGCGGCGATCGCCTGGGAATCTTGGTCAATCGCGGTAACACGAACCTCCAGGCTCGCCGATAGAATTAACTCACTATGTCCACCGCCGCCCACCGTCGCGTCCAAATAATGCCCACCGGGACGAATCGCCAATCCAGCGATTAATTCCTTACTTAAGACTGAACGATGAAAAAACTGTGCCGCTTGCGCGTCAGACTCCATATAATTAAAGGGATGCAACAAAAGTAAACATAAGCGAAGCGATCAGCGATGAGCAATAAAGGCTGTCAATCGGTAGGGTTGGTAAATTCAATCCAGAGATAGACCCAAATCAATAGACAATAGGGATATTCAGAAAAAGACTTGTGCTAATCGCGCTCTCTGGGACAGGATGCTATTGTACCGTTGTTCTAGACCATTACCTGAATATCTATGTTAAAGCGTCATCGCTAAGAGTTGGGGAAACCAAATACATCACTATGGCACAAATCGAAACCAGAACCGACCCAATGGTTCTCAACTTGGGTCCTCACCATCCGTCCATGCACGGCGTTCTCCGCTTAATCGTCACGTTAGACGGGGAGGATGTGATTGATTGCGAACCAGTTATCGGCTACCTGCATCGCGGTATGGAGAAAATAGCCGAGAACCGCACGAATATTATGTATGTCCCCTACGTGAGTCGGTGGGACTATGCAGCGGGTATGTTTAACGAAGCGATTACCGTTAACGCCCCGGAAAAGTTAGCGGATATTGAGGTACCCAAACGCGCCAGCTATATCCGCGTGATTATGCTGGAGTTGAATCGCATCGCCAATCACCTGCTGTGGTTAGGACCCTTTCTGGCTGATGTGGGGGCGCAAACGCCTTTCTTCTACATCTTCCGGGAACGGGAATTAATTTACGACTTGTGGGAAGCCGCCAGCGGACAACGCCTGATTAATAATAATTACTTCCGTATTGGTGGAGTAGCGGTTGATATTCCTTATGGGTGGGTTGACAAATGTGAAGACTTTTGCGATTACTTCGCCCCCAAAGTCGATGAATACGAACGCTTAATTACCAACAACCCTATTTTCCGCCGTCGTGTTGAAGGGGTGGGTACGATTACCCGTGACGAAGCAATTAACTGGGGACTTTCAGGTCCAATGTTGCGGGGGTCTGGCGTGAAGTGGGACTTGCGGAAAGTTGACCACTACGAATGTTACGACGACTTTGATTGGGATATCCACTGGGAAACCGCTGGGGATTGTCTCGCCCGGTATTTAGTTCGGATTCGGGAAATGCGGGAATCCCTGAAAATTATTCGTCAGGCATTAAAAGGATTACCTGGTGGTCCTTACGAAAATCTGGAAGCCAAACGCATAGCGGAAGGCAAGAAGTCTAAGTGGAATGATTTTGATTATCAGTTTAGTGGTAAGAGAATTCCGCCAACCTTTAAGATTCCCCAGGGTGAACACTATGTTCGCTTGGAAAGTGGTAAGGGAGAATTGGGAATTTTCATTATTGGGGATGATAATATCTTTCCTTGGCGTTGGAAGATTCGTCCACCGGATTTCAACAATTTGCAAATTGTACCCCATATTTTGCGGGGAGTGAAAGTGGCAGATATTATGGCGATTCTTGGTAGTGTTGACGTAATCATGGGTTCAGTAGACCGCTGATTAAGTTATCGAGACTAGGAGAACGTGGCACGTCGCTTGATGTGCCATTTTTTTTGCCTATATTCATGTCTTCAACTAAGATAAATCTGGCTTCTCGCTTTCGCGAGTATGACAAATGAAAAATAATAGTTGAAGTGGAATAAAATTGTGGCGTTTACATCAATTCATTCTTGTCGAAAAAGCATCCGTCAAAAGATGGAAAAATGCCGCATCGGTACGTTAATGCTAATGGAAGGGATTGACGAAACCCGATTTTATCGCCAAGCGCATCCGGATTTTAGTCCTGTGGGTTGGCATTTGGGTCATATTGCGTTTACGGAAGCGTACTGGATTCTAGAACGCTATGCTGGCTTAGAACCTCTGTTTCCAGAGTATCATCGGCTTTTTGCGGCGGATGGTTTACCCAAGTGCGATCGCCAAAAGTTACCGTCTCTGGCAGAAATTCAGGATTATCTAGATATCGTCAGAACCCAAGTCTTTGACTATCTAGAAATTGCCCCCCTAGATCACCAA
>CAZNNK010000301.1:0-7631 GCA_964574085.1 uncultured Coleofasciculus sp. | reverse complement strand
GATAACCCAGGATACCGTTGTCGCAGGGTGCGGCGAATATCTCCCCAAGCGGCGGCTTGCGGTGAAGTAACGACGGCGATCGTTTGCGGATGTATTGGTAGGGGGCGCTTGTGTTGGGCATCAAATAATCCTTGCGCCGCTAATCGTTGGCGCAGTTGATTATAGCGTAGTGCCTGTAACCCTTCTCCTCCTGGCAATACCTGCCAAACCATAAGCTGATATTGTCCCCGTTGCTGATAAATCCGGATACTGCCTAATGCAATCAACTGTTCTCCGGATTGAGGAAGTTGCACCAGCTTACTTAGCACAGAGTTCCACACCACGCATTGAATGGATGCCTTGCCCTCTAAATCTCGCAGGGTAAAAAACATACCACTCCGATGGCGGTTGGCACTAGAGACTTCTCCAATTACCCAAATCTTCTGGAGTTGGGTATCTTGCTCTAATAGATCTTGAATATAGTCGGTTAACCCTGCCACCGAAAGGGTTGTCTCTGGAAGCAATGAATTGGTTTTAGTCATTTGTCATTTAGTCGGGGCGGGTTTTGCCGCTAAGTTGGGGATAACAATCAATATTAGTCCCTAAACCCGCCCCTACACACAGACGCCATGGCACATCTTCCCCATTTTCCCCATCTTCCCCAGCACCCCTACCCCCTGAAATCCTCGAACTTGTCGATTGACCCAATAATGCTATAGTAGTACCTGTGTTCTATATTGGGGGGAGAGGAAATGCTGTTAAATGTTTCTCTCCAGTCCAAAACTTGGGATCAAAACACCGTAACAGTTTGGCAAAATTTTGGCGTTGATGAACGAGTTCTTAGCATTGACAAAATAGCATTTCCGTGATTTAGTCCCAAAAATCAGATACCTTTAATCTTGCAGACAGTCGGCGTTAAAATAGAGCCAACTTTCTGCACGAATTCTCTGTCCATTTCAATAACAGTTCTTGAGGCATCCATGGCTACCCAAATCACCAACAGTCCCGAAAAGGAAAAAGCCCTGAACTTGGTACTCAACCAGATTGAGCGTACCTTTGGCAAAGGTTCGATTATGCGCTTGGGAGATGCCACCCGTATGAAGGTGGAAACTATCTCCAGTGGTGCAATTACCCTAGATTTAGCCTTGGGTGGTGGCTTGCCCAAAGGACGGATTATCGAGATTTACGGACCCGAAAGTTCTGGAAAGACGACTCTCGCCTTGCACGCCGTCGCAGAAGTGCAAAAGTCCGGTGGAGTAGCCGCATTTGTAGACGCTGAACATGCCCTTGACCCCACCTACTCATCGGCGTTAGGGGTTGACATTGAAAACCTTTTAGTCTCTCAACCGGATAGTGGTGAATCGGCTCTGGAAATCGTCGATCAGCTAGTGCGATCAGCGGCTGTGGATATTGTCGTGATTGACTCGGTAGCCGCCTTGGTGCCTCGTGCAGAAATTGAAGGTGAAATGGGCGATACCCAAGTGGGATTGCAGGCGCGTCTGATGAGTAAGGCGTTACGCAAAATTGCTGGGAATATTGGCAAATCAGGCTGCACCGTCATTTTCCTGAATCAGTTGCGGCAAAAAATTGGTATTACCTACGGCTCTCCAGAAGTCACAACAGGCGGTAATGCGCTTAAGTTCTATTGTTCAGTACGCTTAGATATTCGCCGGATTCAAACGCTTAAGAAAGCCAGCGAAGGGGAATATGGAATTCGCGCTAAGGTCAAGGTGGCAAAGAATAAAGTTGCACCACCATTCCGGATTGCTGAGTTTGATATTATCTTCGGGCAAGGGATTTCTCGGTTAGGATGTCTGGTTGACTTGGCTGAACAAACAGGGGTGATTAACCGCAAGGGCGCTTGGTATAGCTACAACGGCGATAATATTGCCCAAGGTCGTGATAATAGTGTCAGGTATATTGAAGAGAATCCTGAATTTGCTGCGACGATTGAACAACAAGTGCGCGAACAACTGGATATGGGAGCTATGGTGTCCGCTAATTCCATCAATCCAGACGACAATGAGGATCAAGAGGAAGAAGAAAACTTGGAGGAAGATTAAGCTGAATTGCTTAAAATCTAATGGTGCGTTGCACTTCGCTAACGCGCCATGGTTCTGTTTCGCACAGAAGCTGTAATAGTTGGGTAGGGGTGGGGGTAGCTGCGATCGCGGCAAGGGGTTGGAATCCTGTTTTCCCCAGCATTGGCAAAAGATGCAATTTTGCTCCTTTACTTAAATCAGGTAAGCCCACATTCCCATTTAAGACCGAAGTCTAAACCAGAATGTGAGCTTACCCTGTCAGGGCTTCACGGGTTCATTTATCTGCCTTGATATAGGGTTTTTTCAGGCAGGTTGCTTTCGCTTCCTCTATTGTGCAACCGAACCTCAACCCATTGGGTATAGTTTTGATGAAATCTACTGGGATAAATATTAAATTTCTGTAAAAGTTTCCCCTAAAGAGCTTGCCACTCATGGGCTTCCAAAATTCGGCAGGCAGAGCGGGACGGTAACGGGCTAGATAGGGGCTGCTGAATAAGTGCTGTGGTGAGGGGGAGCGGGGAAAGCCCATTGATCAATATACCGTTACGCTACGCTAACACACCCTACAAATAGAGGCTGTGCGTAAGTCCTAAGTCAGAAAAATTAGGCTGATACTGACTACAGCGTTTTTTCATAAATTCGATACGTTTTATAAATTGTCCCCCCCGACGCTTCAATCAACTTACGAGACGGAAAATTATCTTCCCACACCCAACCTAATTCTGCCCGCTTATAGGGCTTGCCTTTCTTAATTCCCCCTTGCATTCCCAAATAAATTAACGCCAGCGGCACCATTTTGCGGCGATATTCTGGCAATGAGGCAATCGCAATCACCCGTCCTTGGTCAATTTGGCGGCGATACCAAAGAAACTTGAGAATTCCCAGCCAGTTGAGTTTCCCGTTAACGTGTTTTAGGGGAATATTATAGTCCGGTAATCCCATAAAAAAGCCGATCATTTCACCCTTATCTTCGGCAATGGGAAAAACATCTGGATCAACTAAACTCTGTAATGACTTGGCTTCTTCTAGAAATTCTTCCTCAGTTCTCGGTGCAGAACTCCAATTATTAGCAAAGGCACGGTTAAACAGGTGATATAGGCTAATACAATCTTGTTCAAATCCTTCCCCTTTGGTTCTAATCGGACGAAACGTAATCCCCGATTTACAGGCAATCTGATAGGCTTTTTTAAACTTATCCGATAAGGGCTTATCGAGGGGAAAATCATAAGCATAAGTATCCTTCGCTTTCTGCCAACCCTCTTTTTCCATAAATTCGGAATAGTAGGGAGGATTATAGGGCATCATCACCATGGGCGGTGTATCAAAACCATCGACCAAAAATAAACAATTATTATGAGTCGATAAATCAATCGGTCCCCGCGCCACAGTCATCCCTTGTTCCCGCAACCACTGACACGCCGCATTCAGCAGAGATTGCGCGATCGCCAAATCTTCGACACACTCAAAAAACCCAAATAAACCAACCGTTTTCCCCTCTCGTTCAATTAACCGTTGGTTCACCGCCGCCACAATTCGCCCCACCGCCTGGGAAGGATGGGACGAGTCTATGGCAATAAATTGCTGTAATTTGCCGTAGCTAAAAAAAGGATTATCAGCGGCAAACTGCTTCGCCACCTCACTCCGCAACGGGGACACCCAATTGGGGTCATTCCCATAAACTCGTGCGGGTACATCCAGAAACAAATCCTGTTCGGCTGAAGTGGCTACAGTCCGAATTTGACAAGTGTTTGTCATTTGTCCTTTGTCATTCGTCATTTGTCCCAGGATGAGTTAGGCACTAATCATGGGTTTATATAAAAAATCCCGTGTTGCTACCATGGCGGCGACTAATTTATCCATCTCCTCTTTGGTGTGCAGGACATTTGCCGTCATCCGAATGCGGGGTTTGGCAATAAACCAGATGGGTGATACCCAAATCCCATGATTCTCTAACATATACTGACCAAATAATTTCGGATTAATTTCTGAGGGTAAAATTACCGGGATAACGTTCGTTTCACCAATGGCATCAAAACCCGCCTCGACTAAGCGCGATCGCAAGTAGCGAGTATTTGCCTGAAGCTGGTTCACCAAGTCGGGATGACGGCGCACTTGGCGGATGCTCTCCAACGCGGCGGCTGTTAAAGGTGGCGACAAGGAAACGGTGCCAATCGACGTGGGAGAAACATTTAACAGCGGGATCAATTCTGGCACAGGACTACTAATTGCCGCCCCTGCTGACGCCGCAAACTTGGAGAATGTGGTCATAATCAGCGGCACAACACCTTGCTCAATCGCGTATTCGGGTAGGATGCCAAAATGTTCGTAGATACCGCCACCCGTCGCCCCAATCGCCCCACTGGCATGCGCCTCATCCATAACCAAGACACTGCCTGGGTAATGTCGCAGCACCTTAATCATATCCGGCAGAGGGGCAATATCCCCATCCATCGAAAACACCGCATCGGAAATCACCATAATCCGATCATGGGGGCGAGCATAACGACGCAGTTTACGGGCTAAGTCCTCGGCATCACAGTGGCGATAGGCTCTCACCCGGACACGGGGACTATGACCAAACAACTTTCCCGAACGAGTTCCCGCGTTGACAACCGCTGAGACAATACAGCCATGATTGAGGACATCCGTTAAAATTAGCGTCTCACGGGTATGCTGAAAGCCAGGAACGGGGATCGCCAGATGGCAGAAGGCATCCATCAAGGCTTGCATCGCCATCCACGCATTTAAAAACAGTTGGGTATGGGGTAGGTGTTTAAACTCCGAAATCTCTTGTTCAAGCTGTCGATGTAAATCAATGCGACCACTGAGTACCGATGTTGAACTGTTGGACGTACCGTATTGAAAGATAGCATCAACTGCTGCTTGGCGAACCGCCTCGTTCTGAACCAAACCCAAGACATCATTCGTACAGAACGTGAGAACCGTCTGACGCTTTCCGGTGGCGACTGATTCGATCTCGACTAAATTTCCTTGCTTTTTATGGCAAACATATTCGTCGGGCGCTAATCCACTGTCGTACCACCGTTGGACGTACTCTTTGACAACTTCCACAACCTTACTCCTCTCACCTTTTCCTAGATAGACTACCGCTTCTGGCTATAGATGTGTGTTTTTCTCTTAAATTTACGTGATTATCCCGACTGAATAGCAAGCTCCATATTGGCAGTTTGATAGAGTACACGGTAATCCTAAATAATACAGGGTGATTGGACAGGGCGGCTTATGACAGACACTAACGCTGGCACATTGGTGAGCGTTGTTGTTGGTGCGTTTTTAATTTCTGCTCTAGCAGGGTAGCATAAAACGCAACTCCCTGCGGGATTTGTTTTCATCTCCAGCTCTATGTCTAGGGTTTGGTCGCTAAAGCCCGTTCATATTGGCGGATAATCAGCCGCTGTATGGCAATAATCGCGGGATTGACTTCCACATAACGACGCTGGGGATTTGCCAGATAGGTTCGCTGCTCACTTTCCATCATCTCGATATCCTGGTTGAGAAATCGCATAAATACAAATCGTTCCAGTACGGTGGACAGGATGGGGTCAAATAGCTTACGGAACCATTGGGGTAGGGGAATCTTGAAAAAGAATAGAGCAAAGGAGCGACTTTCGGTCAGTCCGATGGGGAGGCGCATCAGGTAGAGATTAGAGACCCCTTCTAGGGAACTGTAATAATGGGGATAGCGATATTGTACCGATATGGTGCGCCGAGTCACTTGATCCGCGCGATCGCTTAATCCTAACCATTTCGCCATGCGCCCTTTATAGGAGACATCATATTCCGCACAGACGGTATTTTCAGTTTCCTGCAATCGTTTGAGAACCGGATCAAACCATCCTTGCAGGTTTTGGTGCAAAAATCCATGAAAGACATCCATGGAATTTTCATTACAGATAGAAAAATGAGATTTCATCCTGGCACTCACGGGAACCATAAACCAGTCCGGATGGTCAAATTCTGGCATATCTGGCGGTTGGCAGGTTGTGGCTAATGCCGGATCTCCCGGAAAGATCCAAATCAGCTTGTATTTTTCCTGAATTGGGTAGGTACGAACTTGGGCGCAGGGTAGTTTCTGTTCCGGGGGAAAGTAGGGAATGCCAACACAATTGCCCCCGCCGTCAAACTGCCAGCCATGATAAGGACAGGCTAAATACTCATTTTGGACGATGCCTTTATGCAGTTCCACCCCTTTGTGAGGACAAGCATTTTCTAAAGCATGGAGTTGACCTGTAGAAGTCCGGTAAACGGCGAGCGATTGTTGCCATATCTTGACAGGCAAGATTTTACCCGGTTGGATTTGATTTACCCAAGCCACGGGATACCAGTAGTTCGGGTTAATCCCCACTTCTCTAATCGCGTTTTGCACGTTTTGGCTGGTTAGCGTTGTCGCCAGTTCCATGTTGGAGCCTCTGTTGTCGATTCATTTGACAATATTTACCTTGTTATTTTTGGGCAGTCAATGCATCGGATAGTCATTTGTCATTTGTCTCCCCTGCCTTGGAGCCTTCTGCTATAGTTGTCAAAATATTTAGGTATTTTAAGTTATGTTACGTGATCCTCGGCTGTTAGTGCTGCTAGTCGCTGGCTCTCTCACCACCATGGCGGGGGGAGTGGTGGCACCAATTTTGCCAGAGATGATCCAGCAACTTAACCTTGATCCAGCATTGGCAGGGAATTTGGTCAGCCTGCATTGCCTAACCATTGCCCTATTTAGTCCACCGTTAGGAATCGTAGCGGATCGAATGGGATATTTGCGGGTGCTGATCCCGTCATTAATTCTCTACGCCTTATTTGGCGTAGCCGGTGCCTTCATGCACTCACTGATACCATTGTTAGTCGTGCGGGGACTATTGGGTGCTGCGAGTGGCGGAATTGCGGCGGCGGGTTTGGGCATTTTGGGGAACATGTATGAAGGCGAAGCGCGATCGCAGGCGTTAGGATACGCCACCAGTACACTAACCATTATGGGCATTGCTTTCCCCATCCTTGGGGGTTGGCTGGGTTCGGTTCACTGGCAATGGGCATTTGGTCTCTATGGGGTAGGACTACCTCTGGCAATCTTAGCCGCACGGTTCTTACCGGAAAAATCCTGCCCAAAAACCAAGGCAGACGCTAAAGAGGCTGGAAGTAAACTGCGCCAGGTTTTAGGACGCCCCTACACCCTACGCCTCTTAGGAACACTCAGTTTGGTATCTGTTGCGATGTACGCGGTGGTCATTTATGCCCCACAATATCTCAAACAAACCATTGACGCCACGAGTGTGGTTAATGGGATTGTTTTAGGATCACGGGCAATAGGCGCGGCTATTATATCAGCCTTTGGCGCGAAAAGGCTAGCCCAGCGCTGCGGACGACCTACGACTATTGCGATCGGGTTAGGTCTGATGGCGTTAACTTTAAGTACGATTCCCATCCTGCACCAACTGGGTTGGATTTTGGTGACGGCTGTATTCTTTGGTATGGGATTTGGTTTGGTACTCCCTACCCTTTATGGCACTCTGGCGAATCTCGCCCCTCCAAACCTGAAATCCAGTGTACTAGCGGCGGGGACAGGCGCGGGGTTTTTGGGACAGTTTATATCCCCCATCC
>CAZNNK010000300.1:185-7659 GCA_964574085.1 uncultured Coleofasciculus sp. | reverse complement strand
AACTCTCAGGATGAGCCTTTTCCCGGCTCGCGCTCCTGACTCAATTATAATCCCGCCGCCGTAAACGCTGACCAATACTACAGTCACAAAATGATTCACCTGTTATAAAGACTCAGAGTAATGGATTTGGCGGTACAATATAATTTTTGCTACAGTCCTTTTCAAGAGGATGTAGTACGGAATATTCATTATGAATGATTCAAGGTTATCCACAGTAGAACATCAAATCCCTATTCCTCATGGTCTAACTATTTCCGGTGAATCCCTAAAAAAACTATGTCAACACTGGCAAATCGTAGAGCTTTCTCTCTTTGGCTCAATCTTGAGAGAAGACTTTAATGTCGATAGCGACATTGATGTATTAGTAAAATTTTCAGAACAAGCCAGAATTACATTTTTCGATCTCGATCTTATTGAGCAACAACTGAGCCAACTGTTTCACCGCTCCGTTGATGTTGTCACCAAACCAGCAATTCAACAAAGCCATAACCCTATACGTCGCCAGAATATTTTAGACAACTCGAAAGTGATTTATGAACAGAGATGAAGAGGTTTTACTGGACTTGATTAGAGCCAGTCGCTTAATTGTGGAATTCTGCGAAACCTTGGACTATCAAACCTTTGCTGAAGACTTAAAAACTCAATCCTCTGTCCTCTATCAAATCGTCATAATTGGCGAGGCTGTAAACCGTCTATCGCCAGCATTCACCCAGGCTCATCCAGAAATTCCTATCAACGCAATTCGAGGAATGCGTAACCGAGTTGTTCATGAGTACAAAGAAGTTGATGTTAAAATCCTGTGGGAAGTCATTCAAATCAACATTCCCCAACTTCTCCAGCAAATTCAAACCAGCCTCGCAGAAATGAAAGAGTAGGCTATAAACCTCAGTCGGGGCGGGTTTAGTCCCATCTGAGTACAACCGAAAAGATAGTAGTAAAACCCGCCCCTACACAATTTTACAATCTCCCAATCTCCCCCTAAAAATTTAGCTTCCTTCGTTACGCCATATATCGTAAAAACTAAGGGCATTACTTAGGATTCAAGCCGTCATACCACCATCTACATTCAGCGTTGCCCCAGTAATGTTTCCCGCCTTGGAACTAGCCAGAAATGTAACCAATTCTGCCACCTCCTGGGGTGTACCATAGCGCCTGATCGCTGTCATGGCACTAATGGTGTTCACCACGGAAGGATCGGTGGGTTTCATATCCGTATCAATTGGACCCGGTTGAACCGTATTCACGGTAATCCCTTTAGCCCCTAAATCCCTTGCCCAGCCCCGACTCATCGCCGCTACAGCGCCCTTACTCATGGTATAAAGCGACCTTCTGGGAAAGGGTATCATATCCCCATACATACTGCCAATATTAATAATTCGACCGCCCTCACCCATAACCTTTACCGCTTCACACACAGCCGCGAATACGGAACGGACATTGATTTGTATAATCCGGTCAAAATCTTCAAGTGTGGTTTCCGTTACCAATTTTGAATCAACAATCCCGGCATTATTAACCAGAATATCTAACCCACCCAATTGACGAATCACTTCCTTAACGGCTGCGGCGACATTTTCCGCCTGTATCGCATCAGCTTGCAACGCTATACTATTAACCCCGTACCGCTTAATTTCCGTTACAACCTGCTTTGCCATCTCGACGGATGCACGGTAAGTAATTGCCACATCAGCCCCCTCCGATGCCAATTGTTTCGCGATCGCAGCACCTATACCTCGGCTACCCCCTGTTACGAATGCTTTCTTTCCCTTGAGATCAGCCATCTAAATTCTCCTTTTCTCTTTCAACTAGAACAGGCTTGGAATTAAAAAGTCATCCTCCCTGAGAACCACCAAGTCTGCCAACTGATCTGGTGCGATCGCGCTGTGCGTGGTGCTATTATGTTATCGCTCCCTAGAGCTATCAACACCATTCGAGTAATGCGTAACCGAGTTGTTCATGAGTACAAAGACGTTAAACTAAAAAATTATACACACAGTTACTAAGTCAATGTTATTCTAAAGAATACTATATTTTTATCGAGATAACGTAAATCATGTCTCGTGCTACCCCTTATCAACCCTTACTTCTGAGACTGTTGCATGGCATCAATGCGCTGATTGCCATTTTAGCCATCATCACCTCCTACTGGGTTTATGATACTTACGATGGACGATTCGGGCAACTTTCTCTACCCAAAATCTCCGATATTATTGGCATTCATGGTACATTCGGCAAAACTTTACTCCTCGCGTTAATGCCAGCGTTTGCCTTATACAGTTTTCATTTAGGGTCTAAACGTCTGATTCAATCCGATTCGTTGCAAAAACTCAGACAACTGGGTAAACCTATCGGTTGGTATAGTCTGCATCGGATTGTTAATACGGTGATGTTAGTGGCGGTTACGTTTTCCTTAGTGACTGGCAGTATGGTCAAAGAAGAATGGTTGCCTAATGGGGAATTAAATCATATCTGGTATTATCTGCACTTAACCGGGTGGGTGATATTAGTCGGATGTTTAGCGCTTCACCTATTAATCAGTGCCAAGGTGGGAGGATTGCCATTATGGGTGTCTATGTTTAAGCTAAACTATCGTCCAGAGGATTCCCCTAAACAGTGGATTCAGACATTGCGTTCATTTATGCAGCGTGAGGATAGATGATATCCCGAAAAGGCAGAAGTCTCCAGGGCAGAGGGCAGAAGGTCAGGAGTAAAGTGATAAGGTAGAAGGAAAGCATACCTGTTTAGACAACCATGCGATGAAACGAAATACGCTACTTCTTGTTATAGAAATTATCGTTATTGGTGGGATTCTATTCGGTTGGATTGCTCCCTTCTTGTTTCCCTCAGAGGAACCGGAACAGAGTACCAGTTTTTTAGAGATATTGCTGAAAACCTCAACAATCTGAAAGAAACAATTCTATAACACCGGATTTAACATTAATTCGGGCTTGTTGCACAAACCGGAAACCCTTATAATAAATCACGGCTTTGAGTGGTATTTATAATTGCTAGTCTTCAAGAAAAAAGGGTAAAACCTTTTCATATCTAACTTCCAGAAGCCAAAGGTAACGTCTCCACCTGGGTGATCATATCCAATAATGAAAGTCCCAAACTCTTATTCAACGCCACGTTACTCTCAGGACAACTGTGCTGCATCAAACAGCGAGGACAACCCTCATCGCAGTCACACCCTTCGGCTAACACCTTAGCTTTAAATGCAAAATCCCCGAAACGATGAAAAATCGCCTCAGATACCCCATTTCCTCCTGGCGTTGTATCAAACCAATACCCAATCGTGGGTAAGGTGTGTTGACGATTGGGTTTGTTTACAATCAGACTATTTACCTCCTGAGCTTCACTCAAAATTAATAACGGTACAGCCAAATTAACTTGGTGGGTGAGAGAATGTAAAGCAATCCGTTCTGATGGACAAGACCAAAGACAGGTATAGTCATGAGGAATATTCTTCCCATACTGCTGAATCAATTTTTGCTTAATTCCTTTCACCTGTTGAGTCAAAGCGTCCTTAATCGGTTGATTCACTTCGATTTGCAGTACAGGTGCTTCCAGTCGGGTTAAATAGGGCTGCTCAAACGTCTCTGTTTTAATCCGTTTCTGGATTTCCGCAAATCGCGTCTTGCGCCGACAGTCTGGACATTGCGCTTCTTTAACCGATGTATGGTAGCGCTTACATTGAAAGTTTTGACAGGTTTTATCGTATTCTAAACTGTAGAGTGTATATCCAGTCACGTAATCGGTAATTTCTCCCCAACCCAAAATTAACCGGATTCGTCCATCCGGAATACTTGTCTCCAGAATCTTCGGTTCGGCTAAGTGAGATTTGAGTTCAATCTCGGTTTCTTGCTCCGCACGAGTTAACTGTTGGGGATCTTCAGTTAGGGGTTTTAAAATTGCCTGTTGATTTTGCAAATCCAGGCTTTGACAAGAATACCAAACTCGCTCTCCTCCGGGCGACTGATGCTGATAAATTGCCTCCGGAAATACTTCTCGCTGGGCGTGTTTTTCATCTAATTCTTCAAACTCTTCCCCCGTTTTCTGATCCACCAATGTTACTGTCCAATGATTCGTTCCTCGCATTTGCACCGCTTTATGGGGATAAGGTTTCGTCCACAAGTGCTGGTGGCGAGAGAGGGATAACTGGTTTTGATTGAGCAACTGAATGGCAATGTCTGCGGCGGGCTGACCAAAATAGTGATTGAATTTCTCTAAGGGAATACCAGTCTCACAAGCGCCACAGAGTAAATGCTGTTTCAGGAAGAGTTGATAGTCAGGATTACACACGACACTTTCCACCTTACCGTTTAACAATAAGTCTGGGTTATTCCCATAAAAATAATCCAAGGCATTTTGGGCAATGGGCAGAAAAATAACTAAACCGGGGCTTTTTCGTCCCGCCCTTCCCTGACGTTGACGCAACTGCATGAGTGAACCGGGATAACCGCGTAGCAAGCAACAATCGAGTTCTGGAATATCAATCCCCGCTTCTAAGGCTGAGGTTGCCAAAATAATGCTAATTTCTCCCGTACTCAATTGCTGAATAATTTGGCGACGATGATGAGATTTCAGCGAACCATAAAATATCCTAACTTGGGATTTAAGATAGCCTTGTCCCCGTTGTTCTAGATGTTCTTGGATTTGATTTAATAGAGATTTAAGAGAAATGCGACTATTACAAAAAACAATCCCCTTTAATCCTTGATCTAACCAAGACAAGACAATCGCACAAGAATCCATATTGGCATACTTGGACGGGGCTAAACATAAGGTTGTCCGTGCCGCCGTTGCTGCACCACTGTTCTCGATGAGGGATAAATTCCCCTGTCTTCCACTAAAGGTTTCCGCTAATTCCCCTGGATTGCCAATCGTCGCTGTGGCAAAGATATGTTGTAATTGAGTGGAATCTCCGCCACTTTGATCCATAGCTAATCGCAACCGTCGCATGAGATTGGCAAAGTGGGCGCCAAAACTACCGCGATAAGTATGGGCTTCATCAATGACTAAATAGCGGAGATTCGCCAGAAACCATTGCCAGGAGTACCATTGCGGTTTAAAAACTTTAAACAGTTGATGGTGGAGTAAATCCGGAGTGATACAAACAATTTGCGGCGATTGTTCCAATAATTGAATCCGTTCAGCCATGGGAACATCTCCCGTCAGCATCACCACATTAATCCGCTGAAACTTGGGTACATTGTCAAGAATGTCGTGAATTTGCCGCAACTGATCCACCGCCAACGCCTTTAAGGGAAAAATAAATAGGGCGGTGGCGCGGGGATTAAGCAGACAGGTTTCCAGAATTGGGAGGAGAAACGCCAAAGTTTTGCCACTGGCTGTTGGGGTTGAGAGTACAATATCTCCCCCTTGACGCAATGCCTGTAATGAGGCGTACTGATGAGACCATAGAGCATTGATGCCAATGGTCATTAAAGCATAGCGGAGAACTTGGGGTAAATCCAAGGGTAAGGGTTCAGCCTCCTCCGGGGAAGCCGGGGTAATTTCTACAGCAGTTAACTTTTCCCCGTCTAATAGGCTTTGCGCGATCGCCCGAAATGCAGGGGGTTGAATCGCGGCGATGTCGGCTTCACTGACTTGGGGAGTTGCTGACACAGAGGATGAAGGGGTTGAGGCTACTATAGAATGGTTGGGTTCAATCAACTCATGCTGGCGAATTTCCAGATAAGCCTGTTCCAGATGCGCTTCTATCTTGGCTCGTTGTTCAGGAAACGCGGCGGTATAGACAGTTAAAGCGGCTTCCAATCGTTGAATCCCTTGGCGTAGGTTCTGACTGCGATCGCCTTTATTCCGCTCTAAATAAACTAACCCCAAATCATAGTGAGTTTGCGCCCAATCCTGGGGATCATCGGTTTGAGTGAAAACCTGAACGGCAATTTCGTAGCCAGTGCGGACAATTTCCCGATTATCCGTGCGATCGCCCCCAGGAAACTGGTGAATCAACTGACTAATCCCCCGCAGGCGTCTCGCCAGATCCGGCTTGTGATCATCATCGAGTTCAGCCAACGTTGCGATCGCCCAGTCTTGCAGCACCAAGGCAAACGTTTCATTCAGCTTATCAGAGTTCTCCGCCAGGAAGGGATGCACCCCAGATACATCCTCGTTGCTGGGTAAAGTAATCAACAACAATTGGTGGAGAAACGTCTTCAGGGTTTCCCAAGTTGGATCAGCCATGATTGAAGCTAGCGTTCTGCCAGGGCGTTATTCTGATCAGGTCTGCTCGTGTCATTATTGTACAGTAAGGGGCAAGGAACGCTTCAGTTAACCTTCAATCCCACCAATAGGAAATCACCACCGCGTCGCGATCGCGTTGCATTTCCAGATCAGAAGGCCCAGCGTCTAATCGAGCCATCAGTCGCCGTTTGAGTCGCCAACTGTAGTCTTCATTTGTACCATCGGTTATATCTACCGAATCCGCTCGCCACTTTTTGCCCAAGTCTAAAAGCTGAGACACGATTGTATCTTGATTTTCTGCCAGAATATAGAGTGTATCGGCTGGATAAGCGACAAAATGAAGAATACTGGTTTCCGGCATGGGACGATAGTTTGCCATTGCCAGAAGCGTATCAATCACACCACTAAAGCTCAAACCATTTTCATCGGGGGCAAAAATCGGTTTCGTGAACATAAAACTTGCCCATAACGATGAGTTGTTGGCAAGATCCGTAATCACTTCCTCACCATCAAACTCATTAAAGCGACGTTGCCAAACTAGGGCAGCGAATAATTCTTGAGGAGAATAGGATTGAGCAATGATTTTTATTTTGGCTAAATCAAGCATGACTATTTTCTCTTTATTTAAATAATCAGAACAAAACTAAAGCCATAAATTTAGGATTGGGTAAGTGATTGTGGCTTACTGACAAGGATACAAGATCTAAGTTGTTTGTTCGTTTAACCTTGGTGTCAAGAAGGGCGAAAGCATTGTCGTGCAACTAACGTGCTACTTATACCCAATAAGGCGTGACCGCTTAAGATCAACCTTCTTTCATCTCGATTCTAGGATTTTACCGTACATAGAGCAGCTACCTTGACAGGGCGTGGACATTCTCTACTGTTCCCTGTTAAGCAGTTCCCTCTTGGGATTAACTGATGTCCTTTCCGTACCTCGTAGTGCTATACCTACACAGTATGCCAATAAAATTGCTATGATAGTCAGTCGATAGGACGACTATATCATTGGTTCAGCAATCCAATCCGATGCTGTTCCAGAGGGAGTCGGTTAGGGATGCATCTCAATTCAGCAAACTTATTGGTAGTAAAAGTATTTTGCGCCCTAAAATTTATGATTTATATACGCCCTTACATAACCCCGACAATTGAATCAGGGTGGGTTTTGTTGCTCAGTTATTGGTGAGGAAGGGCGGGTTTTGTTGTTCACTTATCGGTGAGGAAGGGCGGGTTTTGTTGTTCACTTATCGGTGAGGAAGGGCGGGTTTTG
>CAZNNK010000300.1:0-85 GCA_964574085.1 uncultured Coleofasciculus sp. | reverse complement strand
TTGTTCCGTTATCGATGAATAGCTGACTTTAGTCCCTAAACCCGCCCCTACAGAGTCCCTAAACCCGCCCCTACAGAGTCCCTAA
>CAZNNK010000299.1:0-7667 GCA_964574085.1 uncultured Coleofasciculus sp. | reverse complement strand
AGTATGGCAGAACACAAACGGATTGGTATTCTCACCAGTGGTGGGGATTGTGCGGGGTTAAATGCGGTGATTCGAGCCGTGGTTCACCGGGCAGTGGAAACCTATAATTGGGAGGTTTGGGGCATTTATCGCGCCACCCAAGGATTGATGCAGCGTCCCCCCCAAGCCACTTGCCTAGAACCCAAGCAAGTGGATGCGGCGCTAACCTTGGCGGGAACGATTCTGGGAACCACGAATAAAGGCAACCCCTTTGCCTTTCCCATGTCCGATGGTACAGTACGCGATCGCTCGGCGGAAATTGCCCAAGGGTATCATCAGTTAGGACTTGATGCCCTAATTGGGATTGGGGGTGATGGCAGTTTGGCGATTTTGCGGAAACTCGCTGAAGTTGGGGGAATGAATTTAGTTGGGATTCCCAAAACGATTGATAATGATGTCGGGATTACGGAGCGCTCCATCGGATTTGATACGGCGGTGAATATTGCCACCGAAGCTCTAGACCGTTTACAGTTTACCGCCGCTAGCCATGATCGGGTGATGATCCTGGAAGTTATGGGTCGTGATGCGGGTCATATTGCGATTAGTGCCGGAATTGCAGGCGGTGCTGATATTATTCTAATTCCGGAAATCCCTTATACTCTAGAACGAATCTGCCAACAAATCCAACAGCGCAAACAGCAGGGCAAAAACTATAGTGTCGCGATAGTCTCCGAAGCCGTTCGCACCGAATCTGGAGAAGTGGTGCAGAATATGCTCAGTTTTGGCGAATGTCGCTATGGCGGAGTTGGTCATTATTTGGCAGAACGAATTAGCGCATGCAGTGGTGCAGAAACACGAGTGACGGTGTTGGGACATACCCAGCGTGGTGGAACTCCCTCACCCTTAGATCGTCTCACCGCCTCGGCGTTTGGTGTCGCGGCAGTCGATTTAATTGCGGATCAGGACTACGATAAGATGGTAACCTGGCAGAATCGACAGGTTGTCAGCGTCCCGATTTTAGATGCGATCAGTCAGTATAAAGCCGTGGATTCCCAAGGGACTCTGGTGAAAACCGCCAGAGGTTTAGGAATTTGCCTAGGAGATTAATTAATGTTAGAGTCCTGAGATTGTAGCGGCAGATATGAGAAAAGGGACACAAGGCGAAATCCGGCTTTATGTCCCTTATCGTATTATTAATTTTTTCTTGTTCAAAGAAGGTTAAATAGGGTTCGCTTTAGCTCTACCACGCATTATTAGCGGTATTGCGACGAGATCCACCACGATTATTATCCCGGGGTCTGGCTTTATTAACTCTGAGCTGGCGTCCCATCCACTCAGCACCGTCCAGTTGGGAAATCGCAGATTCTTCGTGAGATTCTTCTGTCATCTCGACAAAAGCAAAGCCTCGAACTCGACCTGTTTCCCGATCTGTAGGTAATACGACTCGCTTAACAGTGCCATAATCCGCAAATACTGTTTTTAAGTCGTCTTCGGTGGCTTGGTAAGACAGGTTTCCGATGTAAATGGTCATTTGAATCGATAAGGCTGAACGAAAGGCTAAAGTTCAGAGCCACAGACGAAAACTCGAAAATGCAAATAGCTTAAAGTCTTGTCTGATAATCCGTGGTTAATTTCCCGGGTGATCAACTAGGAATGTAGCTGCCCAACCAAAAATCTCACCAAAGGTAGAACTGAACTTATGGATATCGCTAATGATAACCTAGAAATTGGTTTCTGGTCGGTTATCTAGCTTACATCTTAGACATCTGCAATCAGTGTTACGCCATTAGCGTTCTATTCAATCGAGATAGATTGAGGTCCATTCGTCCTGCCATTGTCACTTCCTGTCGGAGTCGTCGTATAGCTAGTGGAGCCAGTTTGCTGATCGAGCCAGCTTTTAACGGGGTCATCTGAAAGATTGAGTCGAAATACTCCTGAACAAAATCCGCCTAAGAAGGCTACAGGCTGTTGGAGTAGTTCTTTAACGATAGGGGTGAGTTCATCAAGAAACATTTGTGAAATTCTCCTGCGGTCAACGATAGGTGGGTTGGGGGATGGCATGGACAAAACCCAACCCTCTATTTGTATTTGCCAAGACTTGCGTACCCAATTTCTAGGTAGAGCGGCATTACCCTTATCTTACTCGCCAAAGCACCACAAGAAAGCGAGTAAGGCAACAATCAAGGTTAATGAGGTGAACGGTTTCAATGAATTTAAGATATCCACCGGAAACAAGACAAGAACTTCTGAAAATAGCCAACTCATAATCAGCAGCAGCGAAATCAAGATAATTAAAGGCACAGTCCCTCCAGAGCCAAACGAGTGTGGCAGATGCTAAGGTGTCACCTCTTCAACTATATATACACTGGAAATTCGATACTCTAAGAGTAGACAGTCTGATCAACTGGTACTCAAGGGGGATAGGGAAAGAAGTTAACCATCAGTGTTTCCAGGAGAGTTAAGGTATGTTACGGCAAAGGGCTTCTCAAGCATTAATAGCCATGGTCATAACCCTTGTGGCTACACCCGTTCTATCCCAGTCAGCCAATTTTGGTACATTAACCCTATCACCCGGATTTTCCTCGGAGTCCGGATCGGCGATTGGTACGACAGGAGGTTCATTTTCATTGCCGTCGCTAGTGAACCGCGATCGCCAGGGTAATCCTTGTCTGGGTTATGCTGAGGAAACTCCCGATCACATCATCAACTTAGAAACGGATTTTGATCAGCTCCAGATAGCCGTAGATAGTGGCGGTCAAGACACCACCCTTTTGATCACTGGACCCGATGGCTTTGCCTTGTGTGGTGATGATACGGACTCTAGTCAAGATGCTAGCGTAAACGGCTCAAACTTTGAGGCAGGAGAGTATAAAGTTTGGGTGGGAACCATCAATCCCAATCAAGCCTGGAACTATACCCTGACTGTGCGAGAGTAGCCAGGAACGATAAGATAGTCAATGAGTTGTTTACGTTTGTTTATCTAAACTCGCTTGTGCTATCCACGTTTTTAGCTGACTTCCGCATCATCTTTGATCGCGATCCCGCTGCTCGCAACTGGCTCGAGGTTTTATTATGCTACCCCGGCTTACAGGCACTCCTGTTCCACCGCATCTGTCACTGGTTACATACTATCGGGATTCCGTTCATCCCTCGTTTTATTTCTCAGTTTTCTCGCAGCTTGACAGGGATTGAAATCCATCCCGGCGCCCAAATTGGCCAAGGTGTGTTTATTGATCATGGTATGGGTGTTGTCATTGGTGAGACGGCAATTGTTGGCGATTACTGTCTCATTTATCAAGGTGTCACCCTAGGGGGTACAGGGAAAGAATGTGGCAAACGCCATCCTACCTTAGGAGAAAATGTTGTCGTTGGTGCCGGTGCCAAGGTTCTCGGCAACATTCAAATTGGCAACAATGTCCGTATTGGTGCAGGTTCAGTGGTTTTGCGAGATGTTCCGTCTGATTGTACAGTTGTCGGGATTCCAGGTCGCATCGTTTATCGTTCTGGCGTGCGAGTTAATCCCCTAGAACATGGTAGTTTGCCCGATTCTGAAGCCACGGTGATTCGATCATTAGTGGATCGGATTGAAACCTTGGAACAAAAGTTGGCAGAGTTAAGCGAAAAGCAATCATCGACACCTGTGCAAGATTGGCGCGATTTGGATTCTGATCAGGTTCCGATGGTGACGGCGGATAGCTGCCAACTTCGGGATAAAGCGATTCAGCAATTTTTGGATGGAGCTGGAATTTAATCCTAAGTTCAACTGTTTCCGGGAGGCGCTACAAGAAGACTGCACGACACGCACACGCCAAAAGTCAGACAAAGCAGCCACCGAACACATACCAAAATTCATGCCTGATGCGAGAACAGAGGATGGAGGACACAAGCGCGAACCTGGTCTAATACTTCATCCTTCATCCTGCACTAAGCTGATGTGCTTTTCAATTCGATATTCCCTGTTCCCTTGGATTAGTACATGCGACTCAGGACATAATCGGTTAGCTCGACTAAAGCCGTCGTAGCTGGTGAGGGTTTTAGGGATGCCAAATTTTCTAAGGCGAGGCGAGCATGATAAGCCGCCAGTTCCCGCGATCGCTCAATACCCTGACTCTCCATCACTAATGTCAAGGCTTGGTTCCTGTCATCCGGTTGGGCAAACTCTCGCTCAATCAATACCTCTAAGTTGGGTTTTTCTTCCATGGCGTATAAAACGGGGGCAGTTAGATTGCCGCTGATCAAATCAGAAGCTGCTGGTTTGCCCAACACTTCTGTGGATGCGGTGAAATCGAGGATATCATCAACAATCTGGAAGGCTAAACCCAGATGATTGCCATAGCGATACAGATTTTCCGCCACGTCGGCTGAGACGCCACTCAACAGTCCGGCTGACTTGGAACTGTTGGCAATCAGGGATGCCGTTTTCTTGTAGGTCTTTTCCAGATAGGTTTCAATGGAGGTGCTCGCCTCAAATCGCGTCAGTCCCTGCTGAATTTCTCCCTCTGCCATATCCTTAATGACTTGGGAGAGCAACTTGACCACCTCTAAGTTGTTGAGATTAGCCAGATACCAAGCCGATTGACCAAACAAAAAATCTCCAGCTAGTACAGCGACGCGGTTATTGAACAAATTATTAACCGTGGGGACATTGCGACGGACTGATGATTCATCCACGACATCATCATGAACCAGAGACGCGGTGTGAATCATTTCGGTAATTTCCGCTAGACGGCGATGACGGGGAGTAATATCGGAATCCAGCACCGTCGCTCGCGCAATCAATAGGACAATGGCTGGTCTTACCCGCTTGCCCCCAGCCCCAAATAGGTGTTCTGCGGCGGCATAGAGGATGGGGTGACGGGCACCCACTAGGTTCTTTAAGTTCTCGGTTAGCAGATGGAGGTCTGCTTCAACGGGGGCAAAAAGGGAGGTCACTGAGGTCATGGATTGGGCGACTCAGAAATTAGGTTACGAAAGTTTACATATTCTTTCCTTAATTTTAAGCGAAGCGTCCCAAGTAGGGAAATCTGTTTGACCAATAACCAGACTGGAGAGACTCCCCGGGAATTGTATCGACTTATTAAGTTGATCAGAAAATTCCTAGAAATTGCTGGAACTGTTATGTTAAGCTAAATATTAAGGATTTCAAAAGATTAATCGACCGATTGACTCCGAGGTGGTAGGGACAACTAGCTTCCTTACCTTTAGGTTAAGGTGCCGTTAGGTAGGCAGAGATAGCCTCAAGGTTTTGGATGACGGCTTGGTCGTTTGACGAAGTGTCGTCCTGTATTTTAGATAAACCGGAGTTTTCCGGTAGGAAAACCTGTAAAGCTTCATCCAACTGAGTTGGATAAAGGCTTGTACACATCACTGTCAGTAGTAGTGAAGCAACCGAAAGGATGGGGAAGTTTTCCCTAAGGCTCATGCAGCCAGGGTTTATTGCCCCCTAGTGAGCTAGTACCGTTGCCTCAGCTTCTATGAAATCTTAGATAACTTTGCTGTTCGTCCATACTATGATTTACACTGATATGCCTTTGATTATTCCTGTTCTGGCAACTGTTTATTTGGTCGCCATTTACTTGCTGTTAATGGTAGCTCAACGCACGAAAAAGGGTTCGCAATATCTAGCTAACTCTTTGACCGATGTTTATACGACTTCAGTGTCAGTGGGTCTGACACCAAACCCGATATCTGCCAGGGATGAAGTCGAAGAATCGCCAACTTCAACAATTCAAGAGGTGAGTAGTCCACCAGTGAGTTAACTGTTCAGACCACTCGTACAGGGCTTAGAGCCGAGAAGCGAGGGGGATTTTAAGCTCCTGAGAGAACGGGCAAAAACGTTTGACTCTGGATGTCACCGTTCAGCCCAGTCTCTCTAATCCCCCAATTCAGATAATTTTTATTATTATTGATTAAACTAAATTAAACTAAGTAAAAATTGTTGGACAAAGACTCGTAAGCATAGGAGAGCTTTGTCTTGGCTGGTTCAGAAGGAGCGTAAGAAGATTAACAGGGGCGGAGTCGTTGATGAAGTTCTCGACCAAGACTTGCGCTTAAGGTACGATGTCGTTTAATTTAGGTTGTTTGCCGATAAGAACGCCTGTGGTTGCATGACTTCAGATTCTGACCAACGATTATCTATGTCAACGGTTGCTGAGAGCAACATGGCAGTGGATTGCCAGTCTCAAGTCCGCCTGAAACAGACCGAGGAAGGATTACAGCTTATCTTGCCCTCAGTGGAAGATATGTCAGATGCCAGTTGGTCTGATCTGTGGCAGCAGTTTAAGCATCGCTATCATGGAGGCGATCGCTTCTGGCAAGTGCCAGCTACAGTACATCTGATGGCAGGTGACCAACTCTTGGATGGACTGAAGTTACAAGCGATCGCGGATGTATTGAACGACGTTGGACTGCGAATCTCGCGGGTGTACACCAGCCGCCGCCAAACCGCCGTTGCTGCGGCGACAGTCGGGTATTGTGTGGAGCAACAATCGGCGAGTTATTCTCTCCATCAAACCCCTGAGCTTACTCAGGAGTTAACGGAACCCCTATACTTACAAATGACCGTGCGATCGGGTGTAGAAATTCGGCATCCTGGTACTATTGTTATACTGGGAGACCTAAATCCGGGGGGTACAGTGATTGCAGCCGGAGACATCTTCATCTGGGGGCGTCTACGCGGCGTGGCTCATGCGGGAGCCGATGGCAATCGTTCCTGTCGGATTATGGCTCTGAAAATGGAACCCACCCAACTCCGAATTGCGGATGCTGTGGCTAGGGCGCCGGAGACGCCACCGATTGAGTTTTACCCAGAAGTGGCGTATGTCACACCCCAAGGTATTCGTATTGCGAGAGCTGCTGATTTTGCTAAGACCCAGTTATTGTTAAATTCATGAGTCGTATTATAGTAATCACCTCTGGCAAAGGAGGGGTGGGTAAAACAACGGTTACGGCGAATTTAGGCGTGGCGATCGCGAGATTAGGTCGTCAGGTGGTACTGATTGATGCCGATTTTGGTCTAAGAAATTTAGATTTGCTCCTGGGATTAGAAAATCGGGTGGTTTATACCGCCATTGAAGTCTTCGCAGGACAATGTCGCTTAGAGCAAGCATTGGTCAAAGATAAGCGCCAAGAGGGATTGGTTCTGCTTCCGGCGGCTCAAAGTCGGAACAAGGAAGCCGTTAGCCCTGAGCAAATGAAAAAGCTCATCGCTGTGTTATCCCAGAAGTATGAGTACATCTTGGTTGACTCTCCCGCTGGCATCGAAATGGGATTCCGGAATGCGATCATTGCGGCGTCAGAAGCGTTAATCGTGACAACGCCAGAAATTGCAGCGGTGCGAGATGCCGATCGCGTCGTGGGTTTACTGGAAGCTCAAGGCATTAAGCGCATATTCTTGATTATCAACCGTCTTAAACCTGCTATGGTGCAAGCGGATCAAATGATGTCGGTTCAAGATGTCCAAGAGATTCTGGCGATTCCCTTAATTGGCGTTATTCCAGATGATGAGCGCGTGATTGTTTCCAGCAACCGGGGCGAACCCTTAGCCCTAGCAGAAAACCTCACGCTTCCCGGTATCGCCATTCACAATATCGCTCGGCGTTTGGAAGGAGACAAAGTTCCCTTCCTCGATTTAATGGCAGAACATGACACCTTGATCAACCGTATCCGTCGCATGTTTCGCGGTTAAA
>CAZNNK010000298.1:0-7697 GCA_964574085.1 uncultured Coleofasciculus sp. | reverse complement strand
CCCAAACACTGCAACTCCAACCCCTGAAGCGGCAACGACGCAGGCAATGACACCGGACAAGGCGGTAACGGATACCAAACTACCAGAGCATCAACCCTCTCTTGGATCGATGGGGGATACCCAGGGTATGACTGGCATGGGGGATTTTAACATCAGTGAATTTCTGCCTGACCCAACGGACTTGCAACGTCTGTTTGAACAACAGATCAGTGCCAATATGCCCACTGAGATTGAGGAACAGGGAAGTCAGGCGTCTGTGAGTGAAGCCAAGCAGCACTCATCGCCAATGGAACTGCCAACCGCCGTTCCCTTATCCACGCCAAACACACCACAGTTCTACTTTTTACCGAACGTCCAATCGACTCAATCTCAGGAACCTGCTGTTTCCAAAGAGTCACAACCCTCATCACTACCCCAAGAGCATTTTGATGTAGAAGCCGTCCGCCAAGACTTCCCAATTCTGCACCAGCAGGTCAATGGCAAACCCCTGATCTGGATGGATAATGCAGCCACCAGTCAGAAACCCCAGAGTGTCATCGATACGATATCCCAGTTCTACGAAAAGGATAATTCTAATGTCCACCGAGGCGCTCATACCCTAGCAGGACGAGCCACCCATGCATACGAAGAAGCGCGGCAGAAAGTTCAACGGTTTCTAGGGGCAAGTTTAGCCGAAGAAATTGTCTTTGTCCGGGGAACGACTGAAGCCATTAACTTAGTGGCACAAACCTATGGTCGTCAGCAGATTAAAGCCGGGGATGAGATTGTCTTAACAACCTTAGAACACCATTCTAATATTGTGCCCTGGCAGATGCTTGCCCAGGAAAAAGGCGCTGTATTAAAAGTGGCTCCGATTAGCGACAGTGGAGAAATTCTCCTAGAGGAGTATGAAAAACTGTTCAGCGATCGCACTCGTATGGTTGCCTTAAGTCAGGTGTCCAATGTATTGGGAACCGTTCTACCCATCAAAGCCATGAGTGCGATCGCTCATCGTTATGGGGCTAAAGTTCTGGTGGATGGTGCCCAATCTGTGCCTCATTTGCGGGTCAATGTTCAAGACTTGGATGCTGACTTTTTTGTCTTCTCCGGTCACAAACTCTTTGGACCCACGGGTATTGGTGCGCTGTTTGGGAAAGCCGCGTTACTCGAAGAAATGACACCCTGGCAAGGGGGTGGCAACATGATTGAGTCGGTGTCCTTTGAGAAAACCACCTTTAATGACATCCCTGCCAAATTTGAAGCCGGGACAGGGAACCTAGCAGATGCGGTGGGTTTAGGTGCGGCGATTGACTATCTCAACCAAATCGGTTTCGACGCCGCGATTAACTATGAAGAGGCGTTGATGAAGTATGCAACAGCAGCCATGGCAAAAATTCCGGGACTGCGCCAGATTGGGACGGCTGCGGAGAAGGTGAGTACCCTGTCCTTTACGCTGAAAAATATCCCATCAGAAACAATGGGGAAATTCTTAGATCGTGAAGGCATTGCCGTGCGAGCGGGACACCATTGCGCCCAACCGACGATGAAACGGTTTGGGGTCAACAGCACGGTGCGTCCATCGTTGGCATTTTACAACACCTTTGCTGAGGTCGATGCTTTAATCAAGGCGATTAAGAAAGCTCAAGATCAGCTTACTTGAATGGTCATTTGTCATTTGCTCCCTCATCTTCCCCTTCTCCCAGACGTGCCATGGCACGTCTCTACAACCCCAGCTTCCCTTAACGAAACATCAAGGTAGTGAGCGGCATGGTTTATACACCCGATAATCAAACTCAACAAAGTCTTAGCACTCGAACCGCCAGGAATCTAGCCACAACCATCAAATCCCCGCCCCAAATGCGGGAGATTTCACCCCGTTGGTTGTTGCGGTTGTTGCCTTGGGTTGAGGTATCTGGAGGAATCTACCGCGTTAACCGCCGAGATGTAAGGATTACTGAAGGCGTTGCTACCAACGAGGATGGGGAAAAGGCGATTGATATTTTGAGTGGTTACGAAGGGGAACCGACTCTGACTCAAACCTTTGTCGATTACGACGATGATCCACCGGAATATCCCCTAAACGTCACCCAAACCATTGTGCGGGTGCATACCCGTGTCAGCGATCTCTACAGCAATGACCGCGATCAACTCAAAGAACAGTTACGCTTAACGATAGCAGCACTGCGGGAACGCCAGGAATGGGAGATTATCAATAACGATGGCAATGGCGATCGCGATCGCGCTTTTGGGTTGCTTCATGTCGCCGAACCCTCGATGCGACTCTCAACCCGCACAGGTGCGCCAACACCGGATGATTTTGATGAACTCCTGACTAAGGTATGGAAACACCCTGCCTTTTTTGTCGCTCACCCCAAAGCCATCGCCGCCTTTAGTCGGGAATGTACTCGTCGAGGGATTCCTCCAGCTACAGTGAACTTTTTTGGCTCACCATTTATCACCTGGCGCGGTGTACCAATGATTGCCAGTAATAAACTTGCGGTTACTGAAGGGAAAACCAATATCCTGCTGATGCGTGTCGGCGAGGGATACCAAGGTGTCGTGGGATTGCGGAAAACAGGGGTAACGGGTGAACAACCAGACAATCCCGGCATATCGGTGCGACTGATGGGAATTGACCAGAAAGCGATCGCCTCCTATCTGGTGACATTATACTTTTCTGCTGCTGTCCTGGTTCCCGATGCCTTGGGTGTCCTGGAAAATGTTGAGGTGGGACACTACTACGATGAAGATACCAATCGTCGGCAACGCTCCACGACTAACACGAACACCGCCTCGCCATCAGAATCCTCAGCATCGACTCAATCTACTGAGTCTAGCTCACAATCGACAGGACAAACTACCCAAAACGCCTCAGACTCACCCATCGATGAGACGAGTGAATTTACAACAACGGCGACTGGAGAAGTGACGATTTCCCAATTAGTCAGTAAAGGAAAAGTCAAACGCAGCCAAGCGGATGAATATATCGAGATTAGCAACCTAGGTAACAATCCAGTGAATTTATCAGGTTGGCAAATTACCTCGGCTGGGGGACTTGACCAAGTTTTCACATTTCCAGAGGGAACAATCTTAGCCGCCGGAAATAGTTTCCGAGTTTACACGAATCAAGTTCATCCTGAAACGGGCGGGTTTTCCTTCGAGAGTAAACGAGCAATTTGGAATGATGCTGGGGATGAAGCCCAACTTTTGGATGCCACCGGAAATAATGTGTCTACGTTAGCTTATGGGAGAAATACTATTGCTGGCGTCAAAGACCAATTAAACGTTCCCAATTTAAATGTTATTGCCAGTTACAGGGCAATTAACGAACAGATGTCCTTACCTGGAAACGTCACCTTTACCCAAGCCTTGCATTTAGCGCTTGAAAGTTTTCTGAATGATGACGACGATATCGAAAGTCCGTTAGGATTAATCCGCAATGATCCCGGTGCGTTTGGCTTACCCAATAATGCGACTAAAGCAAAGGCTAAGAAAAAATTGCGGGCTTATATTAATGATGGGGCAACATTAACCTTATATCCAACCGCTAGACGCAGCACACCAGAAAAGGGAGAGTCTGTGGAAGAAAACTGGATATTTGAATTAAGAATCCATCAACTTTCTGATCATTTACACTGGGCAATTGTCCCCCGTTCTGGGGAGAAGAACGTCTATAATTACGGTTTTAGTTAGGGCTTGCTGCCAAAACCGAAAACGCTGCAAATGCTGTGGTTTTCACATCTGAACCAATCAGACATTCGGTTGAAAACACGGCAATGCCGTACCCCTACCCTAACCCAGGAATTATTAATTGCATAGGGACATAATAGTATGGTGTCCTTCTCAATTTTGCTTGTCGTTTTGTGGCTACAGATGAGCCATCAATCCCCTAATGAAACTGACTGATATTATCCATCACGATATTGTAATTCACTTAGATACCCTCAAGACTGACCCAGAATTAGTCAAGCAAATCCAAACCCAACTGAATCGCTTAGGATTTTACCCCGGTGGTTCCTGGCTGGATGGTGATTATGGCAACCGGACAGAACAGGCAATAACTGAATTCTGTCAATCAGTTTACCTGAATAACATGGATAGTAAGAAGTTTGGCAAAGGCTGGGCGCAAAAACTACTGCCGGAAAAACCCAAACCTCTTCCCTCGCTCAAAGATAAAAATAAAGACACAATTTATCAAAGCTTCTTAAAAGAATCCGTTAAAGGTAGCGTGGACAAACCTGCCCTTTTTTATAAAGGTATTGATAGCTCTCCTTACCAAACTCAACTCAAAGACTATGCCGCTCGTCTGATGCAGAAACCGGATGGCAAAACCTTGGTTTCTGTCACTAAAGATGCAACCCAGTTCCAACCTTTCCCCCCCGTTGGACAACTCCCCGATATTGATGACCAAGGCTTAAGCTTTTTGCATCCAGAGATTACTGAAGCCTGTCTCTGTGTGGGTAGTTTTGTTAATGGAGACTTCAAAACTAAATGGTTAGGCAGAAATGCACTGAGTAAAACGGAGTTTTGGAGTAGTAGTAAAATTATCCCGATTCTAAATGTTGTCTCTCGCAGCAATACCAACGCCTTTCAAACAGATATTGATACCTGCCTGATTCGAGGCAGAGATTTAAGCGGGCAATACCGAGAATTCTCGTTCCATGATGTGCTTAAAGACATTCTCTCCTACGACTATCACATTGCCTCATCCAACTCCCTCGCGGCAATGTTAAAGCAATTTTCAACGCCTGCTGAGTTAGAGAATTGGCTAAAACGGATGACCGGAAATCAAGACTTGATTTTCACGGGAAGATATGGCGAAGAACCCTTTATCCCAGAACCCGAATTATCGACGCAACCTCCTCAAGGATGGTGGCGTCCCCGAAACGTTATTCTCAAAGGCGTATCGGAACGACATCGCGGCGAAAATACGATTACCGCATATTCTTTAACCCGCATGATCTCGATGTCAGGTTGGCATCATCACATTCCCCAAGCCTCACGCTTACCTGGCGCTCAATGGCATAGTTTAGAATCGGTGATTCGGGCGATGGGTGCAGATGCGGCACGTTTAACCGATGTGGCATTAGAGGCACTAGATTTGCAGGATAAAATTAGTTCTCCGGTGATTATTTCTAAACTAGGAAATGGGGTGACTCAGATTCGGAATCGGGCGGAAGCGGTTTATGTGGCGCTGGTTCAGTTTATTCAACCGAGTGCAATGGGTGTGCCAGAGTTGGTGACGTTTAGCATGGCATTAAAGGGAGCAAAGCGGTTAGAACCCAGGGATGCCAAGCGTGAGGTGGTGGAATTGGATGCCAGGATGGCAACGGAAGTAACGGAAATTATTCGTCGAGCGACGTTAGGGGAGTTAGGCTGAATAGGGGCTGCTGAATAAGTATTGGGGAGATGGGGTGAGGGGGAGATGGGGTGAGAGGGAGAGAGGGAGAGAGGGAGAGAGGGTGAGAGGGAGAGAGGGAGAGAGGGAGAGAGGGAGAGAGGGTGAGAGGGAGATGGGGTTGTGGCTTAAGTTGACATGTATGCACGTCAAGAGCCTGGTACCAAGGGAAGCAGAGGAGTGGAAAGAGGCTGCGATCGCGAATTGAATGTGAACATGTTAGCGTGAAAATAAGCATGAGGGAGACTATCAAGTCCGGTAGCATCGGTTGTGTATAGTGGGAAGGGTAAAAGGGTAAGGTTTAGACAAATTAAGACCTAGGATCAAGTTAGAAACTGAATGAGTATCTTCACGCTGCAATCCGTTAAAAAAGATTTTGGCATTAAAGAAATCCTCAGAGATGCCAGCTTTAGCCTCGATGCGACCGATAAAGTCGGCTTAATCGGCACGAATGGATCAGGCAAATCTACCCTATTAAAAATGATTGCTGGACTCGAACCCATTGATGGCGGTCAATTTTTGGTCAATCCCGGCGCGAGAATTGCCTACTTGCCCCAACAACCTGACTTAGATGAAAACCGCACTGTCTTAGAACAAGTGTTTGCCGATAGTGGTGAACAAATGAAGCTAATCCGGGATTATGAAGAATTATCCCACAAATTAGCACAAAATCCAGACAATAAACAAGTCATGGCACGTCTATCTCAGGTGACGCAGCGCATCGAAACCTTAGGCGCTTGGGACTTAGAAACCAGTGCCAAAGTCATCCTGACTAAGCTCGGAATTCAAGACTTTGATACGCCAATTGGTAATTTATCCGGGGGCTACCGAAAGCGCATCGCTTTGGCGACAGCGTTACTCTCAGAACCCGATGTGTTACTGATGGATGAACCCACTAACCATTTAGATGCCATGTCTGTGGAATGGTTACAGGGATATTTGAAATCCTATCCGGGCGCCATTCTATTAATTACCCACGATCGCTATTTTTTAGATCAAGTCACCAATCGGATTATTGAAATTGATCGAGGCGACCTTTATACCTACAATGGCAACTATGCCTACTACTTAGAGAAAAAAGCCCTAGCTGAAGAAACCGCTGCCAGTCAAGAACGGAAACATCAGAATGTATTGCGACGAGAGTTGGAATGGTTGAAACGAGGTCCAAAGGCGCGGAGTACGAAGCAGAAAGCCCGAATTGACCGCATCCATCAGATGCAGGATCAAGAGTTTAAACAGGCTCAAGGCAAGGTGGATATTTCCACAGCCAGTCGGCGGATTGGCAAGAAAGTGATTGAGTTAGAGAATGTCTGGAAGGGATATGGCGATCGCACGTTAATTAAAGACTTTACCTACGAATTTAGCCCCAATGATCGGGTTGGCATTATTGGCGAAAATGGGAGTGGTAAATCCACGTTAATGGATATAATCACCGGACGAATTGAGCCGGATTCGGGTGAGGTGGATATTGGCGCAACGATTCACATCGGCTATTTTGACCAACATTCCGATGATTTACTCACGGCAATCAATCAGAATCAGCGGGTAATTGATTATCTGAAAGAAGTGGCAGAATATGTGAAAGCCGGAGATGGAACCCTGATTACGGCGTCACAAATGTTAGAACGGTTTCTATTTCCCCCGAATCAACAATATATTCCCATTCATAAACTGTCTGGCGGAGAAAAGCGCCGCCTATTTTTGTTGCGTGTACTGATGAGCGCTCCCAATGTGTTGATTTTGGATGAACCAACCAACGATTTAGATGTAAAAACGCTTTCAGTATTGGAAGATTATCTGGAAAATTTAAATGGCTGTGTGATTGTAGTGTCTCACGATCGCTATTTCTTAGATCGCACCGTTAACAAAATATTTGCCTTAGAATCAGAAGGAATTCTGCGCCAGTATCCGGGAAACTATTCCGTGTATCTGGATTACAAGGAAGCAGAAGCAGCGGCAGCGGCTGAAGCCAGTGCTAAGATGCAACAGAAATCAGAAAAGTCTGCCAATGGAGCAACACTTAAGGCGCAATCCTCTGGTAATGGGAAACCGCGTCGGCTGTCTAATTGGGAACGGCGCGAGTTTGAAGAATTAGAAGATAAAATTCCCCAACTGGAAGCGGAGAAGGCGGAGGTGGAGAAAGCGCTGTATAATGCGCCTCCTGGTAAAGTGGATCAGGTGCAGGAACTTTATCAGCAATTGGAAACCTTGACGCAGACTATTGATACAGCCACAGAACGTTGGTTGGAATTGGCGGAAATTGGGGAATAGTCATTCGTCTTATGTCTTATGTCCTTGATTAAGGGACGGTGGATTAAAC
>CAZNNK010000297.1:0-7698 GCA_964574085.1 uncultured Coleofasciculus sp. | reverse complement strand
CTCTACCCCACCCTAACCCTCCCCTTATCAAGGGGAGGGAACATTTCCCCCCTACCCCCCTCGTTCCCCCCTTTGAATCCCCCTCTTCCCTTTGAAAGGGGGAAGCCAGCAGATGCTTCGCTTTTTGTTGCACGGGGGATTAAGGGGGGTTATTTTTAAGGCAGCGAGATTCTTTCGTCTCACTTAGCTTGCGTTTCCTCTTAAGTTGACGCGGATGAGTGACGTGCGCCCGATTCAATGGTCACATCTATACCCAATCTACCGTTCAAGTTACTGGTCTACCCGTGAGCTTTATGGCGAAGACAGCGCAACTACAAACCCTATAGTATAAAATAAAATTTATTGACTCAATTCGCAACCCTCTGATGGATAAAAAAATCAAGAAGAAAAATTTTTCTAGTTTTAACAAAACTCAGGCATTTAAGCAACTTAACCTCATCGATCTAATTCCTTGGCAGATTGAGTTTCAGCCAATTCAACCTAGCGATTTTTTTCAACAACGGTGGGCAAGGTTACAACGTTTTGACTTGGAAAGCTATGAAGAATCCAAGAAGCTTATTATTGATGCCCTTTGCGAGGAAGCACTTGAAGGACTGGGGCGGCTAAAAATTTGGAAAGGGGCTAGTTTAGAAGGGAATACAACAAGCGGTAATGTTGATTATTTAATTGCTGAACGTAAACGCTATTTAGAAACGCCATTTTTATGTATCGTCGAAGCTAAAAAGGATGACTTTGAACAAGGATTGGCTCAATGTTTGGTCGAAATGCAAGCCTGTCAATGGCAAAATTGCCGAATCGGTAAGGATATTGATGTTTTGGGAGTGGTGACGAACGGCGATGGCTGGCGGTTTTATAAGCTGACATCTCAAGGCAGTGTTTATGAAACGTTACTCTATGGTATTGCTCATCTTGAAGAAATTTTAGGCTTGCTTCATTTCGTCTTTAAGTTAGGTGAACAAACGTTGAGCGATGTTTAAGAAAACACCTGAATTTTAATGGCACTAAAATCAATATTTTTGGCTCGCTGAAATCTTATATATACCGTAGGCTGGGCAATGCCCCACCAGGTTTAAGCCGCGTGCTATTCACCTTAATTTAGAAGAATTAAACCAGTTGTTGTTTTGTCGGATATTGGCAACCCAACACGATAATAAGTAGTCGGACAAAAGAAAACAGTACTGTATTAAGTTTTATAAATAGCCCTCAAACCCTTACTGTTCCCTGTTAAGAGTTCCCTAATATAAACCGTTAACTTTCATGAAAGTCCACCGACTTAGGCTAAAGCCCTTACTACGAACCGTTAAGATAGTGGAAGAGATTTTATAAATAACTCTAATTATCAAATGACTCAGTTACCCCGCCAAACTGACCCCCCACTTCCCCCGTGGCAAACCCTGCCAACGATGTATGATTTACCTAGCGAAAATCCGGAGGAACCTGGTTTGCCTGATGAGTTCCATTTTTTGCAACCGTTGTTACTGTATTTGACGTTTTTACCGACAAATTGGTATCCAGATAGAGTGTTCAGTGCTTGTGATTTGAATCTCTATTATGACCCTACTCATCCAAACTGGTATAAACGTCCTGATTGGTTCGGAGTTGTGGGTGTACCGAGGCTTTATCAGGAACGCGATATGCGTTTGAGTTATGTGTGTTGGCAAGAACGGGTAAATCCGTTTATCGTGGTGGAGTTATTATCTCCAGGTACGGAAGATGAAGATTTGGGTCAAAGGGAAAGCGAATTAAGACACCCGCCGACAAAGTGGCGAGTTTATGAAGAGATTCTGCGGATTCCTTACTATGTTATTTTTAGTCGCTATACTAATGAATGGCAAGCCTTTCATCTGGTTGGCGGTCATTACGAATCCGTAGATTTGACTCAAGGCTGTTTACTGATACCGGAGTTAGGATTAAGTTTAGGCGTATGGCAAGGTAATTTTCGCGGGTTTAACCGACTGTGGCTACGATGGATGACACTGGAGGGAACTTGGATTCCTTTACCCACTGAAGAAACGGAAGCCGCCAGACAAGAAACGGAAGCCGCCAGACAAGAAACGGAAGCCGCTAGACAAGAAACAGAAGCCGTCAGACAAGAAACAGAAATGGCGAAACAGGAAGCTGAAACGGCTAAACGACGGGTTCAAGAATTAGCCGCACGATTACGAGAGTTAGGTATTGATCCCGATGATTTGGAAAATAGCGAATAGTTCCGATTATTTAACTGTAAATGATTTTTGGTCGAGTGCGCGATCGCCTAATCTCATCCGCACTTGCCAATCTCCCAAGGTTGCAGTAGAACCTAAGGTGTGACGACAATAGGTATGCCAAACCTCTCGGTCTATTTGATTGGTTTGATAGCGATTCTGATGCACAATTTGACCATTGGGGTCAATCCAATCACACTCTAAGGAAAGCCTTTGTCCCACCGGGGCGTCTTGTAAGGTAACCCGGTAGACTATCTCTTGGCGATTAATCTCCGATATCGGTTCACACGCCTGCTGATTCGGGGTAATGCAACTTCCAGACACAGACACTGCCGCGATCGCACGGTGACGATTTACAATGAATACCGTAGAAGCCGCGATCGCACCCACTATCGCCACCCCTACTCCTATCCCAATCCAGCGATTTCGTCGTTGTTGAACCGCTAACGCTTGACGACGGCGTAGCTGTACTAGCGCTTCATCCAGCAACTCTGGCGGTAAATTCAATTCCTGCAAAATCTGCTGAACTTGTTGGCGATCAAATTCAGCCTCGTGGCGTCTAGCTAATTGATCCACCTCAGCAACGAGTTGGGTTAACTGATCTTGAGTCAGTCGTTCATCACTCACAGTTTATTACCCAGAAGCTTGAAACTATCCACTTTCTCTTTAGCATAAAACCGCTCTTCCGTCAAGCTCTACACGACCAAAGCAGGACAAAAATGGGGTTTTACTCATTAAAAACACTAAAAATTTTCACGCAATCTTGTAAATTATTCTTAGCAAAATCAGGTGCTTTATCCCAGCTAATCGCCTGAAACTCATTCAGTTTTATCGGATTCATATCTTCAAATGACCATTGGACATCCTCTGCCTCCCTAGAGGGTTCACGATAAGCAATTTTCACGTTTTTCACCATATTTTCATTAGCAACCCCTTTAAAACAACGACTATGCTCAGTTTGCCAAAAATACTCCTGACCAATAAGCCTATCAGCCGTTTTAATAAACACTAAATATCGACTACCCGGACGGTCAAACTCTGCTGATTCGCCATAAAAATAATTGCCATCGGGTAAATTTTTAATCGTCGGTTTACGGTTATCAACGCCAGGTGGTTTGGGTAAAGGGGGTGGAACTGCTTTAGACGCCTGTGGAGTAGGCGAAGGTGGCTGAACCTCGGCGGGGACAGAGGGTGTATTGGGGACTCCTTCAGGAGTTGGTAAAACCACTATTTCTGGGGGCGGGGATGAAATCGTGGGCGTGGGAAGGGGTGAAGATGTCGGTGTTTCTGTGGGAAGGGGTGAGACATTCGGAGTAATCAGGGGAAAGGAAAAATCAGCGGGTGTTTCGGATACGGGGGGTGAGGGACTCTGGGCGTTTTCAGGGGATTTAGAGGACTTACAGCCAAACAACCCCAGTCCCACAAGGGTGAGAATCACCAACCACTGAATCCTGGGGATACGCCGCCAGTCAGCGTTTTGGGTGTCAGGATCACAGTCCTGGATATATACCTGACCCGCTTTCGAGTCTATTTTGGTCGTCAACTGCCTAGAATTTGTCATAGTAAAAACTAGGAAAGAATTATAGGCGATCGCACCACCATTCGTCGTCGGCGATACCAGCGCCACCGCCTTTGTTACTGTAATCGAAAATTATGCGCGAACTCTATCCCCCCATCGAACCCTACACCCAAGGAATGTTACAGGTAAGTAACCTCCACCGGATTTACTATGAGGAGTCAGGGAATCCAGAAGGCAAACCCGTAGTCGTGTTACACGGCGGACCTGGAGGAGGTAGTCAACCCTTTTACCGCCAATATTTTAACCCAAATCAATGGCGAATTGTCGTGTGTGACCAACGCGGGAGTGGTAAAAGTACGCCTCATGCTCAACTGCAAGAGAATACCACCTGGGATTTAGTCAGCGATATAGAGAAACTGCGCCTACATTTGGGGATTGACCAGTGGGTGGTATTTGGCGGAAGTTGGGGGAGTACCCTGTCCCTCGCTTACAGTCAAACCCATCCCGAACGCTGTCGAGGATTGATTCTGCGGGGAATCTTTATGCTGCGACAAAAGGAACTGCGTTGGTTTTATCAGGAGGGGGCTAGCTATATTTTTCCTGATGCTTGGGAACACTACATTAAACCCATTCCAGAGGCGGAACGGGATGATTTTATTGCAGCGTATTATCAGCGTTTAACCAGTCCTGATCCCCAAATTCGCCAAGCCGCAGCGCGGGCTTGGTCAGTTTGGGAGGCGAGTACCAGTAAACTGTTGCAAGACCCGGACTTGATGAAAAAGTTTAGTGAGAGTGATTTTGCCGAGGCGTTTGCCAGAATCGAGTGTCATTATTTTATCAATAAAGGCTTTTTTGAATCAGAGGATCAGTTGCTGCAAAATGTTGACCGAATTCGTCATATTCCTGGAGTGATTGTCCAGGGACGGTATGATGTAGTTTGTCCAATGATATCGGCGTGGGAGTTGCATCAGGTTTGGTCAGAAGCCGAGTTGATTGTGGTTCCAGATGCGGGACATGCGATGACAGAACCAGGGATTCGTAGCGCGTTGATTGAGGCGACAGACCAGTTTACCAGTTTGGAATAGTCGGGAAAAAAATAGGGTTGTAGTAGGTAATGCGAGTGCCAATAGTCAGTAGTCAGTAGGGTGGGTTAGGCGGTATTTGATTAAGAAATTAACCATTAAATGAACAGTCCGCCGTAACCCACCAATACCAGAAAATAACTACCCATCTAAATTGTTAAAAACGTTTCCAACTGTCCGACTCCTATTCATCAGGTTTAAGCCATTGACCTAAATACAATTCAACAAACATCTCAGCCGCCGGATTAAGTTTCTTTAAGGCAGAAACAATATCAGCAATCGCATCCCCTGTGGAATCGATTTGTTCATGATACCAGCGCCCCACATTAGAACGCCGCATTTTCATCGCCACAGCCAATCGATTTTGACTGATCTCGTAGGTTTCCAAGTTGTACTAGATAATGCTGAAACCGCAAATTAGTTATTGTGTTGATCCGGATGTCGATGGGGAACAACGTTACAACATTGTCAATGTAAAACTGTTTAGCGGTAGCGTTAGCCAGGGAGTTTGGCATCACCTTAGTCGGATTTCTGCGCGGAAAACGGTTTAATATTTATACAGGACGGGAACGGATACATTTTTAGGAAAAGGAATCCCTGAGTAGTATGGCAAACCAATTTTCATGGACGAAGCAGTGGTATCCTATTAGTCCAATCAGCTATCTCGATACCTCTCATCCAACACCTCTCTCACTTCTGGGGAAGAAACTGGTGATTTGGAGAGATGAAAATCAAAAATGGACAGTCATGGATGATGCTTGTCCTCACAAACTGGCACAGTTATCCAGGGGAACGATTAATCAAGACGGAACCCTAATGTGTAGACATCATGGTTGGTCGTTTAATGGACAAGGGAAATGTACCAAAATCCCCATGCTGGCAGGTAGCGAGGCAGAGGAAACCGCCTGCAACAGTTTCAGATCGCAGGTAACGACTTATCCCACCCAAGTCGCCCAAGGGCTGCTGTGGGTATGGCTCGACAATAGTTCAACAGCCTTTGAAGATTGTACCTCAAAACGTCCGGCGACGATACCGGAATGCGGATTGGATGTATCTGCCACAGATTGGCACATGAGTGAAGTTCCTGTTGGCTACACGGTGTCCGTTGAAAGTAGCTTTGAGCTGACTTAGGTATTGTAACGTTCAGAAAATGGTTGGATGAATTTGCTGGTGGAAGTCCTTCCTGGCAAGGAACTGTGGACGAGGGTTATCAAGAATTGAATCATGAACAACTTTATGACCGATGGCACAGACATACCAAGCATTGTCCGAATTGTCGGGAATCGATGAATTTGATTGAAAAAGTTCGTCGCGTTTGTACTATCAGCACAGGATTATTTGCTCTCTTAGCTTTGGCATTCATTTTAATTGGTCTTCCCCTACAGCTTGTGCTGATATCAACTCTCATGAGTATCCTGAGTTTATCGGTATCCTATACGTCCGATGATCTGCGACAACGATTCGTTAGCAGTCTGCCTAAACGAGGAGTACCTTGGGTTAAGCTGTATTAGTATTACAGTAGAGACGTAGCAAGCTACGTCTCTACTAATTTATCGTGGGTAGCCGACATTCAGGTATTTCAGATAACCTGCCATTAAGCGGCTGGTTCAAGCTGAACTTTAACCACTTTGTTCTTTATACAAATAATTAGGTTACAGCTCCTCGCCCTGCAACAATTAGCGATATGACGTCTCCATTTCCTGGATCGCTTCCGCATTGATTATCGTCAGTCGCTCACTCCTGCTGTTTCTTCTGAGGTAGCGGCTTGGCTGAATACCCTGCTAGTTGAACAGGAATTACGGTAACACTGATTTCACGGATTTATTTGAGTGTTGGGGGTGGAGATGTGAGATGTTAGTCACACTGATTTCACGGAGGTTTTAGTTCTCACTGGACAAGATAATTTTACTGTTCCCTGTTCCCTTACTGTAGTTGTTTAATTGCCGCATCAGCGTGTAATTTTACACTCAATTGAGGATCATTCTGAAGTTGGGTTAAAGCACTCATGGCGTCAGCGACTCCTAATTGTCCCCAACTGTAAGCCAACGCCTGTTTAATCACCGTAGTCTCAACACTGGGATGTCCCGACTCAAAGAAATCCAGCAAGATTTTAGCAGCTTGGTATTTCAGATTCGGCGTTTCAATCCGCCCAAAAACGCGCACGATTTCTAATATAGAGTCTTCGGCTATGGTGGATAAGGCTTGGTGTAAATACTCCAATGTTGTCGCCGTTTCGATCCGCGCCAATACCTGAATGACGGTAAGTTGTAGGGGAACAGGAGTCAGAGGCGATCGCAAAACCGGAAATAACGCCTCGGCTGCTTCATCTGTACCGATTCTACCGATCGCGATCGCGGCTTGCTGACAGACATCTAAGTTCAAATCATACAGCAGGGGTTGCAGATAGGGTAATATCTCGAATTCTGTCTGTGAGGAAGTGCTTAAGCCTAACCCAATCACCGCTTCTTTACGCACAGACGCGGCATAATCCTTTAATGCCACCAAGAAAACGGATACAATGTGATCGTCATGGAAACTGCTCAGGGCAGCAATGGCAGTGACGCGCACCTGTTCATCTGGATCATGGACGACGCTTAATAAGGGATCAATCACCTCTGCACAATGCATCTGAGCTAAAGCGCGAGTGGCGAAAAGACGAGATTCCGGTTTCACCAACAAATCAGTTAACGCCTCAACCGCCGAGTGTCCGATCGCGGCTAATGCACTCGATGCGATCGCACTTAACTCTTCGTCTTCACTGTGATCGAGTAATTTCACCAATGTCCGAATCACCTCAGGCGTATTAAATCCCCCCAAAATCCGCCCCGCAAACCACCGTTGCTCTAAATCCGCCTCCTCATCTGCCAGAATCTCGATCAACGGTGTCACAATC
>CAZNNK010000296.1:0-7705 GCA_964574085.1 uncultured Coleofasciculus sp. | reverse complement strand
TTTAATGTTTGATGTTTGACAATCGGGCGGGTTTTGTTGCTCAGTTATCGGTAACTCAGTCGGGCGGGTTTTGTTGATACCTTATCAGTCACAAAGTCTATTGAAAGGCTAAACCCGCCCCTACACCCGCCCCTACACCCGCCCCTATTTCCGTCCCTACCATAAGACTTTTATCAGGTACTTTTTTGAGACTCTCCGCCTACAGATGCCAACTCACGCGGGCGTTCTGGTAAGGTAGAATACTCAGTTTCTGATGTATCGCGAGGCACCAAACTCTCTGGAATAAAATCGCGACGTGCTAAAATAATCGCTCCCACCATCGCCATCAATAACAGTACTGAGGCGAGTTCAAAGGGTAGTAAAAAATCACTGAAGAAATGCTTACCAATCTCCACCACTGACCCTTCACCGAGAACCGCCGTACCTGAATAAATCGACCAAGGTGTCGCTAATACCATCGTCCCCAGCAAGGCAAATAAGCCCAGACAAACCAGCGCCGTTGCACCTTTACGAATCCAACGATTCGTGATCGGTTTAAAATCTTCTCGCTTGTTCACCAACATAATGGCAAACAAAATTAGCACATTCACTGCACCCACATAAACCAAGATTTGCGCGGCGGCGACAAAATCAGCATTGAGTAACAGGTAAAACCCCGCCATACTAATGAAGACACCACCGAGTAAAAATGCCGAATAAACGATGCTATTGAGTAGGACAACTCCTAAGGCTGACCCAATCATCATCACCGACAAAATCGCAAATGAAACAAACTGAACCCCTTGGGCTAGATCCACTGTACCTTCACTCCTTGCACTCTCGTTAAAATGACAGATTAATCCCACGGAAATAGACTCCGTGGGATCAGCTTTAAGCATTCTTCGCTGTTTCTTCTTCTTTTTCTGCTTCAGCCGGTTCCATTTGCTCGACAATTTCTTCCGGACGCAAACCTGCACGTCGAGAACCTGGCGGTAAATCGTGGGGATCTGTGACTCCTTTGGGTAAGTAAGCTAATTCCCGTAATGGCGTAACCATCGGGTCTTGTGTCACCTTGTACGGCAGGCGTCCCATCGCCACATTATCATAGTTGAGTTCGTGGCGATCGTAGGTAGACATTTCATACTCTTCTGTCGCTGACAGACAGTTGGTGGGACAGTATTCAATGCAGTTCGCGCAGAAAATACAAACCCCAAAGTCAATACTGTAGTGCTTGAGATTCTTTTTCTTACTGGCTTTATCGAACTCGTAGTCTACCACGGGCAGATTAATCGGGCAAACTCGCACACAGACTTCACAAGAAATACACTTGTCAAATTCAAAGTGAATCCGACCCCGATACCGTTCAGAGGGAATCAGTTTCTCATAAGGATACTGCACGGTAACGGGACGGCGCTGCATGTGGTCAAAGGTTACAGATAAACCTTGACCAATATAACGGGCAGCTTGAGCGGTTTCTTTGGCATAATCGCCAACTTGTTTGAGGAACTTGAGCATAGTTTATTATTCGTTCTTCGTCAGTCGTTTTATGTCATTTGTCTTATGTCATTTGTCATGCGTCTTATGTTTTTAACGATGACCAATGAACCATGAACAATGACCCATCAACAATCAACCCCCGAAGGCAACGGGAAAGGTGAGTTTAAGCGCAGCTGTCAACAGCAGATTCACTAATCCCACCGGTAAAAGGAATTTCCATCCCAGATTTAGGAGTTGGTCAATCCGTACACGGGGAACTGTCCAGCGCAGCAGAACGGCAATAAAGACGAGAAAGTAAGCTTTGAGTAAGGTCATGGTAATTCCCAGAGAAGCGGTAATCACCTGTAACCAGGAACTGGTTTCACTCACACCTAGCCAAGTGGCTAATCGGTCAAGGGGAATCGGGAATTCCCAACCGCCTAAATACAGCACTGCCACTAATACAGCAGAAAGGACTAGGTTAACGTAAGACCCGATATAAAACAAACCAAATTTCATGCCAGCATATTCGGTTTGATAACCAGCAACCAGTTCTTCCTCAGCTTCGGGTAAGTCAAAGGGAAGTCGCTCACATTCGGCTAACGCCGCCATCCAAAAGATCAAAAAGCCTACGGGTTGACGCCAAATATTCCAGCCTAAAATGCCATACCCGGATTGTTGTTCCACAATATCGATGGTACTTAGGCTATTGGACATCATCACCACTGCCAATACTGCCAGCGCCAAGGGAATTTCATAACTAATCGACTGGGCGGCGGCTCTTAACCCCCCAAGTAGGGAATACTTGTTATTCGAGGCATAGCCTGACATCAGTAACCCAATGGGCTGAATACTCGACAGGGCAATCCAGAGAAATATCCCCAGTCCCACGTTAGTAATCACCAAGTTCTGTCCAAAGGGGACAATCAGGTAGGACAAAAAGACGGGGATGACGACGAGTATGGGGCCGAGAGTAAACAACCATCGGTCTGACTTGGCGGGAACGATATCTTCCTTAAACACCAACTTAAGACCATCGGCGACGGCTTGCAGAACACCCAGAGGTCCAGCATATTCCGGACCAATCCGCTGTTGAGCCGCAGCAGAAATTTTTCGTTCCAGCCAAACGACGACAAGGACACCCACAGTGGCACCGATAATCATTAAGAACATCGGTAAGGGCATCCACATCGCCTTAGCAGCACCACTGGGGATGCCAAAATCTTTAAGCGATTCAATAAAACTTCCTTGAAGGTCAATTCCTGCGTTCATCTTGGCAGCTACGTGATATTTACTGAGGTAATTTGACACTTACCGTATCAAATTATGCTATCGATTTGGTTTGTGAAGTTTTTTTGACAGCCTCACTGCTAGTATATCGTTCGAGGTGATCCCCTTAGCCAAGACAAGCGAGAATTTTAGTTGATCGCAGCTAATGTGCTACGACGGTTAAATAGATAAATAGACCCTTGCTTAACCCCGATCGCGAGGCAACGATGGTACAAACCCCCACCGAAATGGAAACCCTATCTCTCGAACTGCCCCGTGCGATCGCACTCTACGTCACCCCCGAACAGTTTGAGGCGATCGCTGTGGCGAATCAAAATTTGAGACTAGAACGCACCGCAGCAGGAGAGTTAATTGTGAATCCGTGTGATGGCTGAAGTTATGCGATCGCCTTCTATGGTATCCATCATTATTTTTGATGATTGCGTCTCCTACTGCGTCAATACATAGCCAACTAAGTCTCTACAGTCTTCCCCTTGCTCAATCGGGGCAAACAAGGCATCTTGGAAGAACATATAGAAAATATTAAGTTTTCAGCATTTTACTTCAAGGGGTGGTTATGACCCAAGCAACTCTTCTGGAATTAGCGAAACAGGGTAATGATGCAGCGATTCTCTCAGTCATGAATTATGTGCTGCAAGACCGCAATATTACTGCCCAAGCCGCACTTAAAGGGAATTGTCTGTTGGTACTCCTGAAAGCCGTTCAAGTCCCTGACCAAAAATTATCGGTGATGATTGTCCGCAAATTGATGACCTACTTGCGAGTCCCATCAATCACCTCTGTGCAAATGTATGGTAAACAGGTTGGACAACCTGCCCCCTCTTGGATGGAAGTTATCGAATTGCGGGATGAGATCCCACCCTTGGAATCCAAAACCAATGTTTTCAAGGTATTGAGCCAATGGTGGGCAAAATCTCTGCTGCTCCTAGGGTTGATTCCCTTGGGGGCGATTGGTTTTTATGTTTGTTTATCACTTCCCTTAGGAAAGTCGATTATACCTGTACAAGCCGAGTCAACCTCCTTCAACGCCAAGGAAATAGAACAGCCTACTATAGAACCCTTAGATCACTCTCCTGATCAGCCTGTTGATCCTCAATCCGCTATTTCATCTTCACCAAGGTTGCCTTCTTCCCCCCTATCTTCTCAAGCTGAACCCTTCCAGAAGGCGGTGAATCAAGCCATGCGTGCGGCGACACTGACTCAATCAGCGCAAACTCCAGAAGAATGGCACATCGTGGTGAGTCATTGGCAAAAGGCGATCGCACTGATGGATGCTGTACCCCCTTCTCATCCTCAACATCGCCTTGCCCAACAAAAGGTTGTTGAGTATCAGGAGAATCTCAATTATGCTCAGAAAAATACAGCGATTGCTCAGTAGTGAATTAGGGTTAATTTTGGTTTAAACTCTGCATCATTTTGAGGTAAAAAATTATCCATCGATAACAGGTTCAATCAACTGTGAGTGAAAAACGAATTCTCCTCTGGTATCGCAACGACTTGCGCCTGCATGATCATCAACCCCTACATCAGGCGCTTCAGACAAAGGCGCAGGTAATTCCTCTCTACTGCTTTGACGATCGCCACTTTAACACCACATGCTTTGGATTCCCGAAAACTGGGGCATTTCGCGCCCAATTCTTGGTGGAAAGTGTAGCCGATTTGCGAGAGAGTTGGCGATCGCGGGGAAGTGACTTACTGGTGCGCCGAGGTTTACCTGAGCAGGTGATTCCCACGTTAGCCAACGAACTTGGTATCGCCGAGGTTTATTTTCACCAGGAAGTTACCGCCGAAGAAGTAGCGGTAGAATCTGCACTCAAAAAAGCCTTATCTGAGATGGGTATAACCCGACAAAGCTTCTGGGGAAGCACCCTCTACCATCCCGACGACTTACCATTCAATCTCTCAAAAATCCCCGAACTTTTTACCAACTTTCGCAAACAAGTGGAAAAAAAATCCACAATTTACCCCACCTTTCCCACTCCCAAACGTTTACCGTCTCTCCCCTCTATCGAGGTCGGTAAATTGCCTCAACTCACTGATTTTAGACTAGAACCGCCTATATTTGACCAACGGGCAGTCTTACAATTCACAGGGGGAGAAACCGCCGGATTAGCCAGACTCGAAGACTATTTCTGGAAAAAAGACTGTCTCAAAGTTTACAAACGAACCCGCAATGGTATGTTGGGAGCAGATTACTCTTCTAAATTTTCTCCCTGGCTAGCATTGGGGTGCTTATCGCCGCGTTTTATTTATGAACAGGTTCAGCAATACGAACAGGAACGAGTCAAAAATGATTCAACCTATTGGTTAGTATTTGAATTAATTTGGCGAGACTTTTTCCGGTTTATTTGTGCCAAGCATGGCAACCGAATCTTTCGCCAATCAGGGTTACAAGGTGTACCCATTCCCTGGGAAGAAGACTGGGAGCGCTTTAGCCTTTGGCAGCAAGGAAAGACAGGTTTTCCCTTAGTTGACGCCAATATGCGGGAACTGGCCGCCACTGGATTTATGTCTAATCGGGGACGACAAAATGTTGCTAGTTTTCTCACCAAAAATCTAGGAATCAACTGGCAAATCGGCGCGGAGTGGTTTGAATCGCTGCTAATTGACTACGATGTTTGTAGTAATTGGGGAAACTGGAATTATACGGCAGGAGTGGGTAATGATGCCCGTGGGTTTCGCTATTTCAATATTCAAAAACAGTCGAAAGATTATGATCCCCAAGGTCACTACGTTAAACATTGGCTCCCCGAACTGAATTCCTTACCTGCCGCTAAAGTACACCAACCCTGGACATTAACCCCAGCCGAGCAAAAACAGTTTGGGGTGAGACTTGGCGTCGATTATCCTAATCCGGTTGTAGACTTGGTGCAGTCGGTTAAAGCAAACGAGAAAGTTTACAACGCCGCCTTGAGCAAGTCAGGGCGGGTTTAGTTAGGTTAGTGGTTTGAGCCGGAGCGTTATCGGTAAAACCCGCCCCTACACAATCAAAACGATATGGCGTGAAAAGTCAGAGACCCCACGACTGTCTTTATAATTCGCTAGCCTAGAAGAAGGTCAGTTGTTGTCGATGTAAATCAGAGGATGACATATCCTGAGTGCAAACTCTTCTAGGATATATCAGGAGTGACGTAGCAGAAAACTAGATGGCTAATATCAAATTTGTTAAGGAAGACCAGGAAGTCATTGCAGCAGATGGCGCGAACTTACGTGAGAAAGCCCTGCAAAACAAGATTGACTTGTATACCTTCAAAGGGAAGTTGATGAACTGTGGAGGCTATGGTCAATGTGGCACCTGCGTTGTCGAGGTAGTCGAAGGGATGGAAAATCTCTCACCTCGAACTGAGGTAGAACAGCGTAAACTCAAGAAAAAACCGGAAAGTTACCGATTAGCCTGTCAAACCTTGGTCAATGGACCAGTCAGTGTAAAAACTAAACCCTAAATGTGCGGAGAGGTTTCAGGGACGGAGGGGAAGGGGAGAGGGGAGAGGGTAACTGATCAATATTTGCAGCCATGCTGCACTAATGGCAGACGCCAATGATATTCTAAGAAGAGCGGTTTAAAACCAAGTGTAGAGGCACTAGTTCAATGCAAGTTAATGATTTAGGATTCGTTGCCAGTCTTCTGTTTGTGCTGGTTCCTACTGTTTTTTTGTTGATTCTGTATATCCAGACAGCTAGCCGAGAAAGCAATAGAAATTCTTAGCATTGGCTGTCTACCCTCCGCCCACGAGATCCCCGACTTCTTCAAGAAGTCGGGGATCTGGCATATCTGTGCTTTCCGACAGGAACAGAGGTGGTTAATCCGGTGTGCGGGTTAACAGCACAGGACAATTGGCATACACCCGCACATAGTCAGACAGGGAAGATCCCAGCAATCGGTCTAAATCAGGGAGAGATTTAGCTATGGTGGGACGGCGTTCCGGCGAACCCAAGACCAATAAGTCTACATTCATTTCATCTGCCAAGCGGCAAATCTCTCGTCCAGCCTGACCCTTACTATTTATGCATTTATAGGCAACGCCTTGTTTTTTCGCTTCAGCCGCCGCCGATGCCAAAACCGGATCGGTTTCAGGCGTGGTTATCGGTTCACCCGATGGAGTTTGTTGATCGGGGTTAACGTGAACTAAATACAGTTGACCGCCTTTGACATCCCGAATCAGAGACAGTGCCAAATCCAAGCCTTGCTTGGCACTCTCGGATTTATTCATAGATACCATGACTCGGTTGATCCGTTTGACGTAGATCTCGTCTTTCACCAATAGCATAGGACGAGAGGACAATTGGAAAACATATTGGCTGACCGAGTTTTCCAAGATTGCTTCCAATCGTTTGAGTCCTCTAGACCCCATAATCACCAGGTCAGATTGCTCTTCCTCCGCCACTTGCAGCACTACGTCTTTGGGATCTCCCTGTTTGAGTCGGGGTGTGATTCTGTTGGGATCGGTTTTGAGAGACTTGACGGCATCCGCCAAAATCTTACCCCCCTCTTCCAGTTTGGCTGACATGGCGTCAGCACTAACTTGGGGTGTGACCACATGGAGAACCGTAACCGATGCCTGTTGCATGATTGGGATTTCGGTCAACATATTAAACATTTCTTCACATAATCCGCGACCAGCAACAGCGAGCAAAATTTTTTCAATCATGGTTTGAATCGTTGTGAGTGATTAGGATGAGACTTTCGCTATTGCAGGAGAGTCGGAGCCATATTGGGGTAAATTCCGCAAGCCCCGGAAGTAGTAGTTGTTTCCCTGACAATGCATCAGTCCTGAACGTTATCGTATTTGTGTCTTCTAAAACTAAGGATACTGGGAATCGGGGTTTCAAAATTTGACAATTTGTCAACGACTGGAGGTTTCAGGGGGAAATGGGAGATGGGGAAGATGGGGGAGATGAGGGAGATGAGGAAGGTGGGGGAGATGGGGGAGATGGGGGAGATGGGGGAGATGGGGAAGGT
>CAZNNK010000295.1:0-7720 GCA_964574085.1 uncultured Coleofasciculus sp. | reverse complement strand
GCAGCCGCGCAAATCCTCAGAAATGAATTACCGGAATTACGGATACGAGTGGTTAATGTGACGGACTTATTAATTCTCGAACAAAACTCCACTCATCCCCATGGGTTAGATGATGATATGTTCACTGCCCTATTCACCCCGGATAAACCCGTGATTATCAACTTCCACGGTTATCCGTCGTTGATTAAACAAATGTTGTTTGGGCGTCCCACAATTGAGCGATTCCAGATTAATGGCTATCAGGAAGAAGGGACAACCACTACACCCTTTGATATGCAAGTTCGTAATGGTACGAGTCGTTATCATTTAATCATGCAAGCGATTCGTTTAGCGGCACAGAAAAATCCGCGTGTGTCTGCACGGGCAAATGACCGGGTGCGTCACTATGAGTATGTATTAGCGGCTCATGGGCAGTATATCTGTGAGAATGGCGAAGATCCTGAAGAAATTACCAATTGGCAGTGGTGTTAATTTGGTCATTGGTCATTGGTCATTGGTTAGGGAATGGGGAATGGGCAATAGGCAATAGGATTAAGATTCGTCTGTAGGGGCGGGTTTTACCATTATCCTTTCTTGTCACCTAGATTGGATTAAACCCGCCCCCGCCCCACCCAATTAATTGTAGAGACGTAGCCTGCTACGTCTCTACACATCCATTTACTGTGTTATCAGAATCACCGATGAAAGTTTTAGTATTAAATGCGGGTTCTAGTACCCAAAAAAGTTGTTTGTATGAAATTGGCGAATCTTTACCCAATTCTCCGCCAGAACCAATCTGGGAAGCCAAAATTGAGTGGACTGGACAATCCGATACAGAATGTTTAAAGGTTAAAACATCTCAGGGACGATCCATAGAGGAACGCCTACCCACCGATGATCGAATGAAGGCGATCGCTCAAATGCTGAATACACTCTGGCGCGGTCAAACTCAAGTCATTTCCCAACTGAGTGATATTGATGTGGTGGGACATCGGGTGGTTCATGGCGGCGATAAATACCATCAACCGACGTTAATTAATGCTGAAGTGAAAGAGGCGATCGCGTCTCTGTCTCCCCTAGCACCCTCCCACAATCCAGTCAATCTAGAAGGAATTGAGGCGATTGAGAATATTTTGCCCGATATGCCCCAAGTGGCGGTATTTGATACCTCATTTCATGCTCACATGCCCTTACCTGCTGTGATTTATCCGGGTGGCAAAGATTGGCTGGATCAAGGAATACGTCGTTATGGTTTTCATGGGATAAGTCATCAATATTGCCTGGAACGAGTTGCCCAGTTATTGGCAAAAGAGGCTAAATCATTACGAGTGATTACCTGTCATTTAGGCAATGGGTGTTCCTTAGCCGCCATTCGGAATGGTATCAGTATTAATACAACCATGGGGTATACACCTTTAGAAGGGTTAATGATGGGTTCTCGTTCCGGTTCCATTGATCCTTCAATTCTGATTCAACTGATGCGACAGGGGTATAATGCGGATCAATTAGAGCATTTGCTGAACAAAGACTCAGGATTAAAAGGGTTATCTGGCGTGAGTGGTGATATGCGGCAAATCAATGACGCGATCGCGGCGGGTAATGAACAAGCTAAACTTGCCTTGGATGTTTATATCCACCGCTTGCGCTTCTATTTAGGGGCAATGCTAACATCTTTGGGCGGATTAGATGTATTAGTCTTTGCAGGTGGGGTTGGCGAACATCAAGCCTCTGTGCGATCCGCAGCCTGTGACGCCTTCGCATTTTTGGGACTTAAAATCGACTCAGATAAGAATGAAACAAATCCCGTAGATGCGGATATTTCCACAGAAGATTCAAGCGTGCGCGTTTTTGTGATTCATACCCAAGAAGACTGGGCGATCGCGCAATCTTGTTGGAACATAGTTAAAGCGTCGGCTAAGTAATCAAAATCTGTAGGGGCGGGTTTAGCCACTAAAACGACTTGTCATATCATGACCGGTTGAATACCCTAAAATTCGTAGGTGACAGTAGTGTCCAAAGAGGGTTCAATCGGAGTTCAAACGTTTGTTAATCTGGTTCATCAGTCCAGTTAACAGCGCACCTGCCATTAAAAGACCGATCGCGGGTGTAAAGACAGGGTTCCACAAGCTATACCACAGGTCTAATCCCAGGGAAACACCCACCGATCGCCCCAACAGTGCGATCGCAAACCAAAAGAAGCTGAATAAAACCAGGAAAAAATCAGCCACTAATAACTGATTCAGCCAATAAATAAGTTTGTCTTTCATAATAGGGAAGTATTTATCAGACGATAGAATGTGAATGGCGCAACGTCAATGCCGACTATACAATCAAGGAATTGTACCGTATACGGTCGCCTGGGAACAACAGCGATCGCTTCTGTCACAACGGATTAACGATCCCACTCTTGATGATGTTCTCTTATTACTGGAACATCTGCCAGTCTATACGTTAGGTCAAGGTGCTTCTTTAGACTTCCTCAAATTCAACCCCCCAGAAGCGGACTGGGAGGTTCACCGCATTGAACGGGGAGGTGAAGTCACTTACCATTGTCCCGGTCAACTCGTCGGCTATCCCATTCTCAATTTACGCCATTATCAGCAAGATTTACACTGGTATCTGCGACAGTTAGAAGCCGTCTTAATTGAGGTGTTGGCGGTTTATGGACTTAAAGGCGATCGCGAAACCGGGATGACTGGCGTTTGGCTAGAGGGATGCAAGGTTGCAGCCATTGGCATTAAAGTCAGTCGTTGGATCACCATGCATGGCTTTTCCCTAAATGTTTGCCCTGACTTAACTGGGTTTGAACATATCGTTCCCTGTGGAATTGCCGATAAACCAGTGGGTAGCCTTGCCCAGTTTATTCCTGATATTACTGTAGACGACATCCGTCCCGTAGTAATTGCCAAGTTTGCCGAGGTGTTTCATGTCTGTTATCGTTGATATCCTCGTTAGCTCATAACGCAGTCCGCGCAGGCGGACTTTGTTTGTGTAGCAGCGATTTCAATCGCCGCCTCTTGCAGGGGGTGATAAAGGCGGATTTGGGATTAAATCATCACAAAATCACTCTGACTAATTTGACTGACTTGAATTCCAATTAGAGTTGCCAAGACTTCACCACTGTTCTCAACAGAAATCAATGTATTGTCTTCGACTTGAACAATCAGCAGTTGACTGAATGTTAAACCTGATTCCAAACCCAAGACATCTTCACCCACTTGAAAATCGAAAATGGTATCTATCCCGGAATCAGCAATTAATTGAAATTGGTCAGCCCCTTGATCCCCATACAGTTGATTCATCCCCGCACCACCACTAATAATGTCATTCCCAGCGCCGCCAAATAGGTTATCGTCAGAGTTACCTCCGATCAGGGTATCATCACCGTGATCTCCAACTAACCAATCAATACCATCACCACCGTAGAGACGATCATTTCCACTATCGCCCCGAATTAGATTAAAGCCGCTATTCCCAACAAGGATATCATCTCCGCCGTTTCCAAAGAGTTGGTCATTTCCTAGTCCGCCCTGAATAATATCATCTCCACTACCGCCGTGGATGATATCATCGCCGTTATCACCCATGAGTTTGTCATTGCCTGCATTACCCCAGAGGGAATCGTTATCATCTCCACCACTGAGGATATCATTAGCCGCCCCCCCACGTAGTTCATCGTTACCCATGAATCCGAACAGGATATCGTTACCACTTCCCCCGGTGAGGGTATCGTTATTGGGTGTACCAAATAGGGTTAAATTGCTCACTGGATTAACCGTGATGGTTACTGTCGCGGTATCTGTATCTTGTCCATCGGTAATCGTGTAGTGAAAGGAATCTTCACCACTAAATCCTGGGGCGGGAGTATAGAGAAGATAATCGTCTGTGACATCATTGGGAGTTCCCCTTTGGTCACGAGTAATTGTACCCCCGTGGGTTGAGAAGATATCGAATGTATCGAGGTATAAGGTATCGCCATCAAGAATATCTGTATCATTTGCCAGAATATTAATCGCGATGGCAGTATCTTCTTGAGTTGTCGCATTATCTGCAACGGCGACAGGAGTATCATTAACAGGATTAATGATTAAATTAACCGTTGTTCCTGCTGAATAGTTTGTTCCATCGGCAGCATTCCAGACAAAACTGGTATTACCATTATAGTTAGCATCGGGCGTGAATGTAAGACTGTTTAAGTCAGTCATTGAGATATCTTGGTCAGGGGTAACGGTATTACCGTTCAGGGTAAGTGTGCCGTTTTGGGGTAAGGAAAGAAGTTTGATAGCGGTAAAGTTATCTCCTTCTGGGTCAAAATAGGCGTTGTTGAAGTCTGTATCGGTGAAGGTGATAGCACTATCTTCTTGTCCAAGTTTGTTAAAAGAGTTGAGTGTGGGCGCATCATTAATTCCAGTAATTGTTACGGTAACGGTGGCGGTATTTGTGCGTCCTGTGCTGTCACTAACCACGTAATTGAATGTGTCAGTAGCCGTTTCTTGTGTGGTTAAATGGTTAAAGGCTGTACCGGGATTATAGGTAACGGTGCCATCGACGTTGAGAGTGATAATTCCTTGGGTAGAATTGGTTTCTATTCGGTCAATGGTGAGAGTATCACCATCCGGTTCTTGGTCATTCGTGAGCGGATTAAAAAGTAGGGGCGTATTTTCATCAGTGGTAATAGTATCGTTTTGGGTAATAGGAGGAAAGTTACTGGTATTGAGGAGGATAGAGACATTATCTGAATTATAGTTGGCTACCACGAGATCAGGTTTACTATCGTTATTGAAATCTCCAATCTCAACACCGTAAGAACAACTCCCGACGTCCAATTCAATGGCATTGCTAAAATGTCCTAAGCCATTGCCTAACAAAACTGAAACATTGTTGGAGGAGTAATTGGCTGTAACAAGGTCTAGCTTACCATCGGCGTTAAAGTCTCCTAATGTGAGATCACTAGGTGCAATTCCCACGTCAAAATAAGTTGTCGTACCAAAACCACCTGACCCATTCCCTAACAAAACGGAGACATTATTGGAACCAAAATTGGCAACAGCCAGATCAAGTTGGCTATCTCCATTAAAGTCTCCGACAGCCGTGCCACCGGGATTCATTCCCACGCCAAAATGAGTCGCGGTACTAAAGTCACCTGACCCATTCCCTAATAGTACGGAAACGGTATGAGAAGTATGATTTGATACGACTAAATCTGGGTAGCTATCTCCATTAAAGTCTCCGACAGCCGTACCCCAAGGATTCGTTCCTACCCCAAAGTTTTTGGCGGCACTAAAGCCACCAAACCCATTGCCGAATAGGACAGAAATATTGTTAGACTTCCAATTAGTAACGGCTAAATCTAAGTTGTTGTCTAAGTTAAAGTCTTCTTCAATAATTTGAACAGGATTCGTTCCCACCGTAAATTTGCTAGCTGCGCTAAAGTCGCCAGCACCATCTCCTAACTGTACAGAAACCTTGTTATCTACATGAGTTGCGACGGCAAAATCGGGTTTTCCATCATTATTGAAATCTCCAACAGCAACGGATAAAGGATAATTTCCAGCACCCAAGTTGCTAGCCGCACTAAAGCTACCATCACCATTTCCGAATAGAACTGAAATATTATCGGAATCTTGGTTAGCAACTACAATATCTAAGTTGTCATCTAAGTTGAAATCTGTGATACCGATACCTAAACCACGAGGACTATCTCCCACGGCAAAATTCGTGGCATCACTAAAAGAAACAGGAATTGCCGGTGGGTCAAGTCCGGCGACTGTTACCGTCACAACGGCTGTATCGCTACCACCATTTCCATCACTGACGGTGTAGCTGAATGTATCTGTAGCGGTTTCCCCAGCGACTAAAGACTGAAATGCTGTACCCGGATTATAGATAACTGTGCCATCTGAATTTAAGGTTACACTTCCTTGAGTTTGAGTCGTATCTATACTCGCGATACTGAGATTATCGCTATTATCTGGGTCACTATCGTTATTTAAAATATCAATAGTAATCGCCCCATTTTCACTGGTTATGGCACTATCGTCTAAGGCAATGGGAACATCATTAACCCCAGTTACCGTTATCGTAACGTTGGCTGTATCTGTACCACCATTGCCATCACTAATAGTGTAGTCAAATGTATCAGTAACCGTTTCGGCAACAGCTAAAGATTGGAAATCAGGATGAGGCGTATAGGTAATCGTGCCATCAGCATTCTGGGTAACGGTTCCTAACGTATTTTGAGTCTCTAAACTCTCCAGAATCAGGCTATTATTATCCGCATCGCTATCATTAGCTAGAACATTCAAAACAATAGCTGTATCAGCGGGAGCGGTTATGGTATCCGTTTGGGCAACAGGCGCATCATTAACCGGATTTATCGTAATCTTAACGATTTCACCTGCACCAAAGGTTGTACCATCGGAGGCATTCCAACCGAAACTGGTTGTGCCATAAAAATTGGCATTGGGGGTAAAGCTGAGGGTATTGACATCAGCAATAGTAACGATTTGTCCAGCGGTGACAGCTATGCCCTGAAGGTATAATTTGCCAGCATCGGGAATAGACAATAGTTTTATTTGACTGGGATTGTCGCTTTCTGGGTCATTAAAGGCGTTACTAAAGTCAGTGTCACTAAAATAAATTGGTGTATCTTCGTTACCAAGTTTCTGAATTGGGCTGAGAATGGGCGCATCATTCACCCCAGTCATCGTTACAGTTACCGTGGCGGTATTGCTACCTTGGTTATTATCAGTAATCGTGTAGTCAAAGGTATCAGTTTGGGTTTCACCTGTGGCTAAATGCTGGAAGGCTGTACCGGGATTATAGGTGATTGTGCCATCAGCATTGACGGTGACGCTGCCTTGAGTATTGTGGGTATCAACACCAGTAATGGTTAAACTATCACCTTCAACATCACTGTCGTTATCGAGAACAGCAATTGTAATCGGTGTATCTTCATCGCTAGTAGCAGTATCATTACTGGCAGTGGGGATATCGTTGATGCCATTAACCGTTACGGTCACAGTTGCCGTATCGCTACCCCCATTCCCATCGGTGATGGTGTAGTTAAACGTATCAGTAATAGTTTCCCCAACCGCTAAAGAGATGAAAGTCGCATCCGGTTCATAGAGTATCGTGCCATCAGCATTCTCCGTCACCGTTCCCAAGGTGTTGGACGTATCCAAGGCACTGATACTTAAACTATGGTTATCTGCATCGCTATCATTAGCTAGAACATTTAAGACAATAGCCGTATCCGCCGTCGTGGTTACGGTATCGGTTTGGGCGATAGGCGGATCATTGACTCCAGTAATTGTTACGGTAACTGTGGCGGTATGAGTTGCCTGGTTACTATCAGTAATTGTGTAGTCAAAGGTATCGGTTTGGGTTTCCGAGGTATCTAAATGCTGGAAGGCATTACCCGGATTGTAGGTGATTGTGCCATCCGTGTTGACGGTGACGATGCCTTGGGTATTATTGGTATCAACGCCAGTAATGGTTAATGGATCATTTTCGATGTCACTGTCATTATCGAGCACGGCAATTGTAATCGGTGTATCTTCATCACTGGTGGCGGTATCGTTACTGGCAATCGGGGTATCATTGATGCCATTAACTGTTACGGTAACAGTTGCCGTGGCGGTATGATTATTATCATCATTTAAGGTATAGGTGAACTCATCCGTGGTACTTTCACCAACACCTAAGGATTGAAACGCGGTGGCGGGACTGTAGGTAACGG
>CAZNNK010000294.1:0-7756 GCA_964574085.1 uncultured Coleofasciculus sp. | reverse complement strand
ATCGCGAACAGATCAGCGGCGTGTTCGTCCGAATCATTATCCTGCAAAGCATAGGAGGTTTTACCCAATTCCTCATCAACCAATATTTGGCTAGGAGCTAAATGTCCCAGAACTATGTGAGCAATTTCGTGAGCCAAGATAAAGAGTTGCCATGCCCAAAGCGGTGACGCTTTTGACAAAAGAATGACTGGTCGATCATCTGTATGGACTACCATTCCATCCATCTTCGCTACACCTTGACCAAGTTCTGCTAAATAAACAACAGGTACACCATGATCCCAACAGTTCATCAATAAATTTCTCAGCCCTAGCCAATTACCTGGAAAAGAGACAAGTACCTCTTGGCGAAGAGCATTAGCACTGTCTACAAATGGTCTGAATTCCACTCTGCAAGCCGATGCAACAGCTTCAGCAACGCTAATAGCAATTGATGTCGCAGCCGTTAGGTTCTTGGACTTTTTGGGAATCGATCGCTTGTATTTTATCTCACGCCGCCGCAGTGATTCAACTCGCGGACTGGCAGCGAAAAGAGGACTTGCACGAAGACCCAATCGTTTGGCAAGAATTGTCGCGATCTCCGATGACACTGTCGCATCCGATAGGACTTCTGGTGTGACCCACTCGGGCAGCAACATATTTTGCAGGCTGCGTGGGAAACCAGCAGACTCCAGTGACCCCAAAATCATATCAATCTGGCGATCAGGCGTGGTCAAGTGAATCTCCTGCGATGTAATCTGTCTTTCTGTTTAGCCCTTTCAGTCCTTATGATAACCATAAGTAACGCTCGTTCACCTGCTGGTATGATTTAAGCACTTGGAGACGCATATGACAATGATCAAGTTGCCACCGACATTCTGCTGGACAAAAATGGGAACAGAGGCTAGCGAAGAGTTGACAGCAATTATCCGCAGGAAGGAATGGGAACGGCAATTAGGTAACGGGTACTTTTTATGGGGGATTGGGCAGTCTCTGGGTAAAAATGCTCAAGTTGCTGCCCGTGACCTACTGTCTTTGCCTGCGATTTTTTCTCCGATGCCCAGCAAACCAAAGATGATCGACGTGGCACCGGCTGAAGTAGTCTTGTGGAACGCTTATGTTGACGCACAAGGACAAACACGAAAATTACCAATTCACTATTTCGTCACCAGCCGTGCGTCTTTGCCTTCTGGCAGAAAAAAGGAGAGTCATTATGCTCTAGTGTGTTTCTCTGACAGGAAATTAAATGTCCAGCAAGACGATATACGCATCTGTCCGAGTCATCTTCGTAACGTGACAACTAATAAACCTCTTGGCTCATCACAGGTAACGGCTGTTGTACGTGTCTTGAGTCAGACTGATGAGACCTGTAATGCCAAAAGCTATTCCGTTAGCTTTACTACCGAACTCCATCCGCCCTATTGGGTACAACTAGCCCAGCCAGTGCTGTTAGATGCAAGCGAACTCGCTGAGATTAAAGCAATTTCCGACCTGGGCGATATCGAATCGTGGAGTACTCTAGTAAGACGTCTGCGTTCCCGTATAGTTGAGCAGATAGATTGGGTTCAATGCACGCTGGACTTAGGTGAGATGTCTATGCCCTTTGATTGGGAGGATAGAGTAAATTTTTCAGATATTCAAGAATCTCCTTAAAATGCTCCAATGCAACCCAAATGCTCACAAGCGAAAGCCTATCTGGTAAAGCAAGTCCGTGCCGTGATTCTCAAGATGATGCTTCGCTATGAAATTATTCTCTACTGGAGGATGGTAGACCAGGCATTTATTGCCGAAGTGCCAGAATTACCCGGTTGCGCTGCTGATGGCGAAACTTACCAAGAAGCACAGCAAAATGTAGAAGTTATTATGCTCCGAGTGGATTGAAACCGCCAATGAGTTAGGGCGTCCGATTCCTGAACCCAAAGGTCGCTTGATATTCGCCTAATTGATAGAAAGTGAAGTGCGATCGCGTTTCTGTGTCGGTGAATGCGAGCTTTCCAGGTTCAACAGTAGGGGTGCACCGACGTGCGCCCTTTCTAGTGTGTCCATGATATCAGTTTTTTCTTTCTTTTCAGCTATAAAATCATTTCCATTTTCTTCTTCCTGACGCCCAAGAAATATTTGTTCTTTTAATTGTTGAGCAATTTCAGAAACCATCGGAATGCAGACCGAGTTTCCCACTTGCTTGTAACATTCTCCTAAATTTCCGTGGAGTTTAAAATTCTCTGGAAATCCCATGATTCTATAACATTCTTTAATCGTCAATTTGCGAACGGCATTTTCTTCAGGAAGATAAATAAAGAATCGCCCCGAGGTTTCTTGAGAAGGTATTGTAGGATGTATGCCTTCTACTGAATAAATCCTATTTGGTTGATGGTGAACCCTAGATAAATGATGAGTGTTGGGTCTAACTCCTTTTTTCCAAATACTCTTATTATTCCGATATCCTACAAAAATTAATCCCGATTGCTGTTGTTTGGGTTGATCTATTAAGGTATAGCTGTCTGGCTCTAAATATTCAAAATCTTCAGAATCAGAATTGGATAGAAAATTTTTTAATTTTGCTCTAGAATTTATTTTTTTTAATTGATTAAAATTAAATCGTTTGTTTCGGGTAGCAACAATAATTATTCTTTCCCGGTTTTGGGGAACTCCAAAATCTTTAGAATTCAGCAGACTATAATTGACTTTATATCCCAAATCTTCTAAAGAGTACAAAATTACATTGAGCGTTCTACCTTTATCTTGATGCATTAAATGTTTTACATTTTCCAGGAGAATAACTGGAGGTTTTTTGGCTGCGATTATTTCACAAATGCAAAAAAACAATGTACCTCGTGTATCCTGAAAACCTTTTCTTTTGCCACATATACTAAAAGGCTGACAAGGAAACCCTGCCGTTAAAACCTCAAAGTAAGGAATACTATCAATATCTATTTTTCTAATATCACCTGCGGGTTGATCTAAAAAATTATTAAAATATACTTCCTGGCATTTGGTATCAATTTCACAAGAATACACGCATTCATAGCCCGTTTTTTCAAAAGCAATTCTAAATCCACCAATTCCAGCAAATAAATCAATAAATTTAATTTTTTCCATCCCTGTTTTTCAGCAAGTTTGATTCTCTATGATAAAACATGGTTGCACCTTCACGAAGCCCCAACAGGCAGAAAATAAAATTATCCAGTCAATACGGCTCCGTTAAGACATCTAAAATCAGCTTCAGATTAACCGACTACTATTCTAACGCGATCGCACTTGCCGTTTCAGTGGATGCGATCTTTCCCTGTTCGACGGTAGGGGCGCACCGACGTGCGCCCTTTATTATCGACGTGCGCCCTACATTTAACCAACTATAAGATCACAGCAATACTCAGTCTACTAAAATCGCGCGTTGGCGAAGCCTGCTGAAGAAGGAACGTATCGCACAATGCCTTTGAGCTGTATGCTAGGTCTGCCGCTTTCTTGCTAGACTCAGATCAGCTAGGCTATACTTGTACAATTAAGCTGACAGCTTTTAGGAATGAAAATCGTAACCTTTACTGAAGCTAGAAATAAACTGAAAGCCATTTTGGATCGGGTGGTTAATGATGCTGACTATACTATAATCACTAGACGGGATGCTGATGATGCCGTCGTTATGTCCCTGGAGTATTTCAATAGTTTGCTCGAAACTGTTCATTTGTTAAAATCTCCAGCCAATGCCGCCCACTTAGAACGCTCCATTGCCCAATACAAACAAGGACAGGTAACAGAGAAAGACTTATTAGATGAGTAACCAGAAGTTAGCCTGGACTGATGAAGCGTGGGAGGACTATCTTTATTGGCAAAATCAGGATAAGAAGACGCTTAAGAGGATTAATAAACTGATCAAGGCAACTAAAAGTATGCCATTTGAGGGGATTGGCAAACCTGAACCGTTGAAAGAAAATTTATCGGGGTTTTGGTCACGTCGTATTGATGATGCGAATCGTCTTGTCTACGCGGTAGATGATAATTAGCTAACGATTATTTCTTGTCGCTATCATTATTAGGGATAAAAGTGCGATCGCTCCGGTCGTGCTAGATACGAGTCTACTGGCGCAGCGTTAACCTTTTGGGTTCATTGTTCTGTTTACAGATACTATTATCCAAACTTACACACGTTGAAAAGAGGGCGCACGTCAGTGCGCCCCTACGGATGTTTGGCTTGAATTATAGCAACCGCCACAACGGTTAGGACACGCTTGCGTGCAGCGAAATAAATAAACGGCATTCATTTGATGCCCTAATGACCCTGGCGACTGCTATATGATCAGGCTGACGAAAAAACTTTATTTCAAGGGACAGGTCATTTGCTCGGATTCTTTCTCCAGCTGACGCACTAAGTCTTGATCACCTTTTGCCCTGGCGACTTCTAACCGATGTTCTAAGGACTGACAGATATTGTCCAGGTGAGTGACGCAGGTTTGCTGGAAGGCTTTTTGGCGCGAATGATTAATAAACCAGGAACGAGTTCCTACCATCGTCATCGGTAACTCGACCGGAGTAGACTTGACAACACCGGGTTTCCCGGTCTGATATCCAGCGCCTCGCCACTTTAAATCATGGGTAGGTGGGGGTTCGGGAATATGTCTGAGATAGTGAAACCGCCAATTTTGACCCCGATAAGTGCCACCAATCTCACCTTCGCTTACATCTAATGTGGATGGTGTGTCATCGTAATGAACACCCCGATAACAACGTTTCATCTGTCTTGTCTCCCTTAAGTCTTTTAAAAAATGGTTTGAATTGAGTGAAGCCTAGACTCTAAGCGTTTTAACTGCGCCGATAGGTGACACCTCGATAGGTCAGTTCAACTGACCCTGGGCGTCCAACTGACCCTGGGCGTCTTTGCTGTAGCTTTGGCTTGTGAATTTTCCAAGTGTGACCTCGGTATGTGCCGCCAGTCTCACCTTCGGTTACATCTGCCATTGATGGCTCTGAATCGTAGTTGACTCCTCGATAATGAAGTTTCATGGTTTACGCCTCCGATTGATTTCCACCAGCGAATCTTGGCTTGGGAAAAATGGGCTTCTTGCTCTAATTGGACTGAAAACGCATCTGACTTGGGATAGATCCCTGAATTCAGATAGGTTTATCAAAATATTTCTGTATATATTTTTACAGTTTTTCCCTAAAACTGTCAATTATCAAGAAATGATCACACAAAAGTGGTGATCTCCCCCAGTTCCAGCACCGATGAGAGAGTGACATAAGAGCGATAAGATGAGGAAGATGGGGGAGCGACTTCCTGATCAACAAACAAAGGACGAATGGCGAATGACAAATCACCATAAAATACCGCCAGTCTCCACAAAACTGGCGGTGTTAATTCTCAGGTTAATTTTCAGTTCAATTAATTTTCAGTTCAACTGAGTTGACAATCTATCCTACATTGCAGAACCAACGCCTGCGTAAGCACCGTAGAAGAAAAGACCAACAACGACCAGAACACCTGTTCCAGCAATTGTGGCGACGACCCATAACGGAATTTTTCCACTTCCAGACACGACGAATACCTCCTAGTTCAAGCTAACGAATGAGTAAGTTGAGTTAATTGAAGAAATAACTGGAAAAGAGAATGCCCAACACAAAAACCAACAACAGACCGAGAAACAGAGAGGTCCGGTTCAGTTCAACTGGCTGGTTATTCGGATTGGGAGTGCGCTCTGGCATGGATTTTAGCTCCTATCGTTGAACAAATTGCATGGCGGCGATCGCGCCCAGGAAAAAGACGGTGGGAACCGCTAACGTATGAACCGCTAGCCATCTAACGGTAAAAATCGGATAGGAAACGGGTTGATTGGGAGTATTAGTCATGATTTTTTACTGAAATCTCCAAATTTTAGGTTACTTTTTGGTAAATTCATCAATTTGCTTTTTCGCCTCGTAGCGATCGCTCACAATTGGAACTTCCTGCTGCGGTTGCGTGAAATACTCGTTCGGGCGGGGTGTGCCAAACACATCATAGGCTAGACCTGTGCTGACAAATAACCAACCGGCAATGAACAGAGCCGGAATCGTGATGCTGTGAATCACCCAATAACGAACGCTGGTAATAATATCGCCGAATGGACGCTCACCAGTACTACCTGACATAAATGATTCCTCCTTCCCAGAAACAGTTATAATTCACTCGACCTTCCTATTTTAAAACATCGAGCTGGCTTTACAGCCATGATCCAGCCGAGATTACAGTCAACTAATTTATACGCGATCAAGCCGTTGTTTTGGCTGGGGGTTCATACTTGAGCAAAACACCCGCTTGACCAATAACAAATCCTTGTTCTGGCGTGATAAAGACAACTTTGTAAAAGTTGGATGGCACATCTTCTACTTCGCGATCTTTAAGCCAGGTTTTGCCACCGTCAAAACTACAAAGCAAATTCCCACTTCCCCCAGCAATCCACGCTTCATCGGGAGTTCGGTAGGCTAAATCCAGTAATCCCCAACTGGTGGAAAATTCGGGATAGATTGGCTCTTCCCAAGCCTCTAAATCTTCATTACCACTAAATTGCAGCATTCCGCCTCGTGCTAATCCCCAGAGACGCCCGTCTTCGGTGAATCCCATATTTTGCAGACGCTTAGACGTGCTGCGTTCATGGGGTTCCCAGGAACTTTGACCGGGTTCCCAGGTTGAGTAAAAGTTCCCTCTGGCGGAAACGGCGACATATTTACCATCCTGGGAACGGGAAATATTACGCAGAACACCCACCGCTTCTTCCACCTGAGCTTTCCAGGTTTTACCCCCATCTTGGGTGCGGTAAATTGCCCCAATTGTGGTTGTCATTTCCGCTGATTTGGGACCTAGCGCCAAAATTGTGTTGGGATCGCCGGGTAACTTTTCACTTAGAGGTATGCGTACCCAGGACGCACCACCATCCGTAGTATGTAGCAGAATTGAGGGTTCACCCACAATCCAGCCTTCGTCATCCGCAAAACTCACCGATGTGAAACGATATTTATTATCATCCCCAACATCTAGGAGTTTCTCCTGCCAGGTTTCGCCACCATCGGTGGTTTCCAGGAGTGTGGAATTGCTGCCAACGAGCCATCCATGACTGGGGTCATCGGTAAACCCGATATCCCGTAGTGTTTCCTGGGTGGGTAAGGAAACCAACTCCCAAGGGTTATAGCCCAAGGGTTCGGCGTACTTACAACTAACACACAAACAGGCGATCGCGAAGATTATTAAGATTCGTTTCAAGGTTTTCATGAAATCGCTCATTGGCAACATGCTGTCGTTTGGCGTAACTGAGATATGTGTATAGAGGGATTGCCTCCTCGGTTCAGCGCAGTCCGTATAAACTTAAAAAGAAGATAACGCCTAACAGTAAGGCGCCAAAAATCAAGACATTCTTTTGCCCTGGGGTCAAACGGTTCACCCCAAACCCATAGCTGAGGTTCTCCTTAAACCCAGAGGGGGCACCACTGGCACCAATATCCTGAAATTGGGGCTTTTTAGCACCGCATACTGGACAACGCCAGTCGCTGGGCAGTTCCTCAAAGGGTGTCCCGGCGGCGATATTACGGTTACTATCTCCCTTATTTGGCTCGTAAACGTAGCCGCAAGAGCGGCACTCGTAACGACTTGGCGCTTGTTCTGCCAAGGTTTGCTCATTGGCTGGTTCGATCATCGCTGGCAAAAGTCTAATGCAGCAAATCTTAAAACGTATGTTAAAAAATTTATCATAATAACCGACATTACGCACCAGGGAAGAGGAAGCTGGGGGAGATGGGGGAGATGGGGGAGACTAAC
>CAZNNK010000293.1:0-7766 GCA_964574085.1 uncultured Coleofasciculus sp. | reverse complement strand
GTCTGGAAGAGTCAATGGCTCTCCTGTTTGGAGTTCAATTTCATAGGTTAGTTTAATCAATTTACTAAGCCTACTATTTATTTTTACTCAGTTGACTAATCTCCTGTATCTCCAACGGGTAAACCTGATGATTCTAGATAATACTATAGCGTTTCCTGGTCTCGTGAGATAATGTGCCAAGGGCGCAAGCCTTGCGCCCCTACAATTTGGTGTACCGCATTGGCTTGGGAACTGCTATATTGCGTAAAGTGGGAAGGAAGTAACTAAATTGGTGCGATCGCGTCTGGGGTAATTGCGTTTGTCTGTCAATAGAAGCCAATGACAAATGATGATGATTGTGTGATCAAAAAAACAGTCTACGCTCTCTTTAGAGATAACTAATTCTTAAACTTCTGCTAAGATGTTACGGATTTATTAATCAAAAGTAGTATAGAGACAAAGAACTTGATAAAGTTATACATTATTTAAACGATCAACGAAGTTATTCTCGTTGATGGTATCTTGAGGTCTGAGGAGTTAGTATGTCAAAAATCCCGTTTCAGATAAGTGTAGCCTTAGCCACATTGATGACTGGTGGTATCGCCAGTGCGACGGTGCAAACCCCGATTGAACCGATGGAGTTCGATCGCACTCCCACCACGATGCCGATCGCACAAGGGCAATTGCTGGATCAATTGTGGCAACAGGTGAGCCAGTTACGGGGTGTGGGAAAATATCGTGAGGCAATAGCCATCCTAGATCGGATTGTGCAAATTGAGCCAGAGGCGTTCTTGGCGTGGTATTGGCGCGGCGAGATCTTCAGTAGTTGGGGACACTACGAAAGCGCGATCGCATCCTACGATGAAGCGATTCGACTTCAGCCCAGTTATCTTTTAGCGCAGTATAAGAAAGGACAAGCCTTATACGAACTCCAACGCTATCAGGGGGCGGTGACAACTTGGCAACAAGCCTTACGCTTAAACGCCGAATCGGAGTATGAACAAACCTTAATCTCCACCGTCATCCCCAAGCAAATCGCCCAAGTGCTGTCTTATGAGTTACGAGAGTATAATCAAGCAATCTCCATCTATGACCAACTTTTGCAAACGAATGAGCAGATGGCGTCAGTGTGGGTAGATCGCGCCGCCGCATTGTATAAACTCGAACGGTATCAAGATGCTGTCGCGAGTTGTGACAAAGCCTTAGAACTGGAACCGCGAAACGCCCTCGCCTGGAAACGACGAGGATTAGCACTGTATCAATTAGAGCGTTATGAGCAAGCGATCGCGTCTTTAGAACGAGCGGCGAGTTATGATGCAACCGATTTAGAAGTAACCACCTTACTCTCGATTCTTACCACCTCCGGCGAATCGACAACTGAAGTCCGTAGCACCCAACAGCGACTCGTGGCGTTGCAATCTGAGATTCGCACCGCTGAAGCTCGATTAGAGGAATTGCGGAGTGAACGCCAAACTGTAACCGCCCAATTCGAGTCCTCTCAAACCTCTGTACGCCAATCGCAACAGCGATTAGTCGCTCTGCGGGAAGAAATTCAAACCGCCCAAGCTCAACTTGAATCCTCCCAAGTCGAAATCCGGGAATCTCGCCAACAGTTAGTCGCCATTCGAGAAGAAATTGAAACCGTCCAAGCTCAACTTGAATCCTCGCAAACAGCAGTGCGACAATCTCAACAACGATTAGTTGAAGTCCGAGAGGAGATTACCAGCGCCCAAGCCCAACTGACATCCCTACGCAGTGAACGCCAAAGCGTAGAAGCGAGGCTGGTGGAAGTCCGCGCAGAAATTGAGACCGCTCAAGAACGCCTGGAAGCCTCTCAAACCTCTGTGCGCCGCTCTCAACAACAGTTAGTTGAAGTCCGAGAAGAAATTAGTACCGCTCAGGTAGAACTCGAATCACGCCAAAATGAACGGCAAAGCTTAGAAGCCCAACTGGTGGAAGTCCGCGCAGAAATTGAGACCTCTCAAGAACGCCTAGAAGCCTCTCAAACCTCTGTGCGACGCTCTCAACAACGGTTAGTTGAAGTTCGAGAAGAGGTTAGCAGCGCCGAAGCCAGAGTTGAGTCGCTACAGAGTGAACGGCAAAGTTTAGAAGCACAACTGGTTGAGGTACGTGGTGAAATCGAAACCGCTCAAGAACGCCTAGAAGTCTCTCGCCGTGAATTCAGCACCGTACAACAGCGTTTAAGTACACTGCAAGCGGAAATCCAAACCACAGAACAACAAATCGCGACGGCTCGAACTGAACTGCGTCAGTTAGAAGAGCGAAAGACAGTAGAAACTGAAACCTTGCAGACTCTGCAAGTTCAATATTGTGGTTTGCAAGAAGATTTAAGTGAATTAGAAGTCGCCATACGTCGAATTCGGGGAGAGTCCGCTGGAGCCGTTCAACGTTGTCGATTGTCGAACGTCGAATAATATCGGTTGTAGGGGCGCAAGCCTTGCGCCCATCAAGCTGTCCAATTTAGTCCACAACCAACAGTAGGGGTACGACACGTCGTACCCCTACAGATGTTGATTCAATGGTATAACCTATTAAGCAATTTCTCGCGAATCGTGATAGCACCAAGCCAATACAGTCGCACCGACAATTAATTTAATCGCTTCTAGGAACCAATAGCCTTCATGCATCTCAACCATTCCGCTTGCCATACCCGTTGCTGGCTCAAACAGATTCAGTTGCATCGCTAGAGCGCTCATCTGGGGCGTCATGATGTAGGTATTAATGATAGCAATTGCTAACAGAAGCCCAGATAATAGGATCGACCAGCGTCGGACATGATGATAGAGATTAGATGTGCCACGTATTGCCAAAAGGCTGGTTAAAACTAAAGCGGCACAGAGTAACTCGATCCGATTAAACATCCAGAAAATCGAATAACCCGCACTGGCAAAACTGGCGTCGTTCAACATTCCAGCGGTTCCCAGCGTGGGCATGATCACGAAGTCTAGAATAAAGCTACTACTTAACCACAGACCCAAGACAAACAGAGCAATCGTTTGCCAGGTGGGTCGCTTTGCGCTAGTCCCAAAAACAGCATTCATAGTTTTTCCTTGAATTCCTCTGTTATTTTTAGCTTAACCAAGATTAGAGCCAAAAAATGTAAACTATTCTTGCAAATCACTCTCTTTAATATTGCGTTTTTTTAAGTTGTCATTTTTTTAGGGAACAAGGCATAGGGAACAGGGAGCAAAAATGACCATCGTGAAACCCGCCCCGACAGACGCGCTTGTGAAGCGTCTCTATCCTCTCAACAGTCTTTTATTCCCGGATTTCTCAGGCTAGATTGGAGTGGCAATGGCGATTGAAGTGTACAGATGGAACTGATCGAACCAAGAACAGGATGGGGAGTATCCGCTGAGGCGGACATTTTATCGGGATACTCAGAGGGACTAGGGTTTAATCAAATCGGGGAAGTCAATGGGAGACCAAACCGCGATCGCAACCCTGTCGGTGAGGCGTATATCCCAGAATTACAGCCACTTCCAGATATTGACGTTGAAGCGGCAATTCCGTTACTAGAACACCACTTATCTAGCGTAGACTCTCCAGAGACATTAAACGCTGAATCAGAGAATGTGACAGGGCGAGATATCCTCACCGGATTGGATCGGGGAAACGCCCACAACGGTACGTTAGTATTCGTAGACGCCGGGATTGCAGACGCTGAAACCTTAGTGGCTGGGGTTGTCCCTGGGGCTGAGGTGGTTAGGCTGACACCGGATCAGGATGGGGTTCGCCAAATGACTCAGGTATTGGCACAACGTCAAGGATTATCCAGTGTTCATATTATTTCCCATGGCATGTCGGCAGGGTTGCAATTAGGCGCAGGAGAGTTGAACCTGGATACACTGAATACGTATGCCAATCAGTTGCAAACCTGGGCAGGGGCGTTAACACCGGAGGCTGATATCCTATTCTATGGCTGTAATCTGGCAGCAACCGCGTCAGGACAGCAGTTCATCGAACAAGTGAGTCAGTTGACAGGGGCAGATGTAGCCGCCTCTAGCGATCGCACGGGGAGTGCAGCCTTGGGTGGTGACTGGGATTTGGAGGTATTCCAGGGGACGATTGAATCTGATGTGGCGTTGCATCAGTGGGCGCAGTCGGCGTATCAGGCGGTACTGGATGCGGTGGATAATAATCTAACGGTTAATAGTGCCAGTTTTTTGGGGGGAAGTGGGGATGACAGTGGCAATGCGGTGGAAATTGCCCCAGACAGAACCATTGTGATTGGCGGGAATTTTGATTTAACACCGACTCAGAGTTTAGCAGACGGGCAGGGGGCAGTCATCCGTTTGGATTCGACGGGACAAAGGAGACTCTCAGTCACTCAGGTGGGTGCTGATGTGGATGACTTGGATCTCAATCGTAATAATGGCAACATCACCGTTGTCGGTGACTTTGGTGTCAAAACCCTCAACAATGACGCCAGTCAGGTTCTCTGGAGTGCCAATCCCGGTAGCGCCCAACGAGTCGCGGTGGATCAACAAGGTCGAGTGGCTGTCCTGGCGGACGATCAGGTGACGGTTTATAATTTCGAGGGGACTCCCATCGGTAACTTTACTGTAGCCGGAACCCGGATTGCAGATGTGGCAATTGACAGTAATACCTCATCGGTATTTGTCACCGGATATCGACAGGTGAGTAATAATTTACAGCTTCCCTTACTCCGCAGCTATCGTTACACGGGTGAGATTAACTGGGAAAATTATAATTTTTCGGCGAATGAAGCCGCCGGAGAGAATTTAGGCGCCGATACGCGCGGGTTACGGGTGGCGATTGGACGAGATAATCAGCTTTACTTTGCCGGTAGTTTGGATGGAGGGAACAGTGTTTTTCAACGTGATCCCCAAACTATCAGCCAATTGGCTGGCAATATTAACATCGACAACTACACGAACACCTCGAACAGTGGTGGTGCGAAATTTGCCTATTTTGCCCGCATGAATCCGGCGACAGGCATCCTGGATCAAGGTCAGATTTTCCTCACTCGCCGTTCCAATGGGGAAGGGAATTCGTTTACAGTTAATGCAATTACGGCGGATGCTAATGGCAGAGTGTATATTGGGGGTCAAGCGGCGGCGTCTTTACCCGATCGCGACGAGTTGCAAATTAATGGCACTCCTGTGGGACCCTACAGTGGCTTTGAAGGGGCAGTAATTGCCGTTAGTGAGGATTTTCAAGATCGGGAACTGGTGGGACTTTGGTCGGGAGGTAATCCATCGGGTTCTGAGGTGAATGGGGTGGCGGTGTTTGGAGATATCCGGGCGATGGTGTCCACAAATGCGGGTACGAATATGATTACGGTTAATCCGCTTCAGGGGACTTCGGGTGGAAGTCAGGATGCCTTTTTCTCGGTTTGGCAAAGTCCAGCGACTCCTGTTGGTAATCCGCCCACAGCGATTCGTTTAGATAATCAAACCGTTGCTGAAAATACGGCATCGGGGGCGGTTGTGGGTCAGCTTTCGACGATTGACCCAGATACGGATGATCGCCATACTTACAGGTTAATTGATGATGCCGGAGGACGGTTTGCGATCGCCGATAATACATTGCAAGTCGCTGACGGTTCTCAGCTAGACTTTGAGACAAATCCGAGTCATCGGGTTACAGTTCGTAGTACGGATACCGATGGCTTCTCTTTTGAAGAGGACTTTGAGATTGCGATCGCGGATGTTGATGAGGGGGATGATAACCCTACGCCTACACCTACGCCTACTTTACCCGTTGGTTTAGTGGATCTGGCACAAATTGGTTCAACTCAGGGTGTTTTCCAAGTGGGTGGAACTCCCGGAGAGGCGGTGCGCTTACAGTTTGACTGGACGTTCCGAGAAGCCAAGTTTAAAAATGAAGTCGGTGTCTTGCGAGTCGATGATGCCATGGGAACGGTGAATGGGGTGCGCCCCGGTGATCCCGGATATGCCCAGCAAGCCTTAACCCGTGCCGAACGCCAGGTATTATTCGCCCGGGGTGAGACGGTGGGTAAGGGTGTGGATTTAAGCCTCCAGGCGGGGGACTATTGGGTGTTTTATTTAATTCAGGATAGTACCCGGGCAGACTGGCTAGCCGAGAATCCGGACAATCGTCTGGATGGGGAAACCATTGCCTTTTTCTCCGTCACGGCGGCAAATCCGGATCAGTTTAACCATGTTCAACGTACCGAGTTGGGGGATGGGATGGTGCAACTGGCTTGGGAAGATCTCACGGGTGGCGGCGATCAAGATTTTAATGATGTTATCTTCAATGTCAGTAACGCCGATTGGACGGTGCCAGGGGAGTTGGGTGAGATGAGTTCCCTGATTGTCAACTGGATGGCACAAGATAGCGTGATCAGTCATGAACTGGGTTTATTTCTATTTGATCACCCCAATGGACAAATCGGTAATTTATTCCCTGGTGATCCAGGATATGCTGCAGCTGCCCTGTCTCAGCCGAATCGCCAGGTTATCGTTGCACCAGGAGAGACGGGGAATGGGCAACGGACACTGAATGTGGAGGGCGATCGCGTGTTGGGATGGTATTTGATCCAAAACGGCACAACGGCACAGTTTTTACGGGAAAACCCCGACAATTTACTGGGGAATTCCCCCTTAGCCTTTTTCTCATTCATTGCCGCAAACCCCAATGGGATCGATAACTTCTGGCGACTGTCTCCCAATGAATTTGCCTGGGAAGACCTGACAAATGATAGTGATATCGACTTTAATGATGTAATGATACGTATTCAGTTTGCCTAATCGTCTCTACCCCAAAAGCACCATGAAAGCGACCTCTCTCACACCCCTGCAACGATTAAAAATCCCCCCCTACTGGCTTCTTGCTATAGCGGCTGGCTTAGTTGCCATTTACATGACACTCAGTTGGAAAGCCGGAGACGAAGCCCAGCTTGGCATGAGTGTTTTGTTTTGGCTAGCGGTTGGTTCCCTGCTGTGGGGCAAACGCCACGAGTTGAACCTGGAAAGTGGAGTTCTCCCCAGTATCGCTGGGGCGCTAGTTATTGGTTTTGTCCTCTGGTACAGCGCCGACATCAGTGGGTTGAAGCTAACCAATGAAAATGTGCAAAAGCTGGCACCGTTACTGCGCCTGCTGCCGTTTATTTCTGCCATTGGTGTGGCGTTACTTGCCTCTGGGTTTAAAGCCTTCAAACAATTCTGGCAGGAATTAACGATTCTCTTTTTTCTCGGTGGACCGGCGACAATTGCTTCATTTATACCGGATATCTCGCCAATCACGGCTAAATTTTCGGCGTTTATGCTGCACTATATAGGCTTTCAGGTCTATCTGTACGATAAGGTCTTTATTAACCTACCCGAAGGTGGCGTTAAGGTGTATCATGGCTGTTCCGGCATGGAAGCGATGACCTATGTCCTGGGACTATCGGTGATTTGTCTAATCATGTTTCCCATCAGTCGCCGCAAGCAGTATTTCGTGCCAATTATGGCGTTGGTTGTCGGATTTGTCGTCAATAGCTTCCGGGTGGCGTTGATGGCGGTGTTGGCAAATGCCCAAAATATGGAAGCGTTTAAATATTGGCATGAAGGCGAAGGTTCTCTCGTCTTCGGGATGATTGCGGTGATGGTTTTCGGCGTGTTTTACTGGTTCCTGCTGCGGCTGGAGGACGCGAGTTCTCCGGAGGCTGAGGAGGCATAATGTCCTGGAAACAGGTGCGGATTTTTGTGTTAGCGCTGATTTTTGGTGCTGTTCTCGTGGTGTTGCTGAAAGTCATTCTGGCAACTCTGGCGGAGAAAAGCAAAGGACAGTCAGCG
>CAZNNK010000292.1:0-7768 GCA_964574085.1 uncultured Coleofasciculus sp. | reverse complement strand
AAGAGCTTAAAGGCAAATCCCAATACCCGCAAACCTTTCCCAGCCATCTGGTTATTCTGTGCCAAAATCTGCCCCCGTTGTTCCGGCGTGAGTTTACCCTCCTGAATCTGGGTGCAACGCTCTAAAATTAGCTCCGGTGAGCCTTTGGTAAACATGATATAGGATGTAATCGCTTCCCCATTTTGCGTCTGAGCGATCGCACTCATGCGCTTGCGTTCCGAGGAAAAGGGAAACTCGGCGACTCGGGGTAACTGTTGACGCAAGGACTCTTCAAAAAATCCTGCCTTACCTGCCAAGGATAGCAGCGCCCCCTCGGTTGGATCACCCAAAATCGTCCATTCTTGCTTTTCCTGCTGCAATCGGGCATCATTGCATACGACACAAGCCGTTAATAGGGATTGCAAGTCGGGATAGTCTTGAACGGTGATCGCTGATTCCTGAATCCGGAATTCTCCTATCGGTGCATACCCTTCACCCGTCACCGCAAAGGTATCTCCAGGGGTGTGAACGAACTGGACAACCATTTTATTTTGGGTGAGGGTACCGGTTTTGTCGGAGCATATTGTTGTCACAGAACCCAGGGTTTCCACCGCTGGTAGCTTACGAATTAAAGCATGGCGGCGCACCATCCGCTGAGTACCAATCGCCAGAGTAACGGTAACGACAGCAGGTAAGCCTTCCGGGACGACTGCCACTGCCATACTTAAAGATACTTCTAAAAGTTCTTCAAACAGTCCCAAGCCCCGGTTCAGCATACCCCCGACGACAACCAACGCGACCAAGAGTAGGGAACCACTGACTAACACATTTCCCAACTGAGACATCCGCTGCTGTAGCGGCGTGGCTTCCGTTTCCACCGATTGCAGCATTGTGGCAATTCGCCCTAATTCCGTCTGCATCCCGGTGTTGGTAACCAGTACCTTGGCTCGTCCCTGAATGACTTCGGTTCCCTGAAATACCAGGGTTACGCGATCGCCTAAGGGGGCGTCTTCACTCAGTTGTACATCCGGTTGCTTGTGTACCGCCTCGGCTTCCCCGGTTAGGGCAGATTCGCGGATTTGCAGGTTTTGCGCTTCAATCAGGCGACCATCAGCCGAGACTTGTACCCCAGCTTCTAATAGCATGACATCTCCCGGCACCAATTCCTTACCGGAAATTTCCATTAATTTCCCGTCTCGCAGAACGCGCACTTTCGGGGAGGAAAGGCGCTTGAGGGCGGCGAGGGCTTTTTCAGCGCGGCTTTCTTGGAGATAGCCGAGCAGACCATTTAAAATCACAATCGCAAAAATCGCGATCGCGTCTTTTGGAAATACCCCATTTCCTAAATCCAAGATGGCTGACACGATAGCTACAGCAATCAGCATCACTAACATAATATTAGTAAACTGATCCCATAAGATTGCCAGGGGACTACGCCCCAAGTTTTCTGTTAATTCATTTAACCCATACTGCTGCTGTCTCTGGCTAATTTGTGCGGATGTTAAACCCCTGTCTGGGTCACTTTCTAGACGTTCCAAGGCTTGCTCAATGTCCAGGGTATGCCAGGGTTGAGGGGTATCGGGAAGAGGACTTGAAGCGGCAGATGAGAGTGTAGGAAATGACATAGTTGGCGGTGATTAGTTTAAGTTTAAGGGAAAAATGGTTAGGGTAAAACCCAACCACGAAACGAGACACCTGAATCCTGAAAGGGAGAGGTATTTGACAGAATAGGCAGAATTAAAAGCCTTCCCCAGATCCCGTGAAAAGCCAGGGGTAGGGGCGGGTTTTACAGATAAAATGTGGCAACAAACCGATAACCTTATGAAACCCGCCCTTGGCGGAAAAATTCCAATTAGCGCTCTCGGTAAGTTGTTTTGCCAGATACCTGACGTTGACTAGCTTTTATTCAGAAAAAATCCTCGATCACTCTATTGTTTTTATCCAATTCTATTATCCACTATTTTTTCAAAATGAAATAGGCAGTAAATGTGTACTTTGCCAGAGGGCATAACCAATAAAAGCAAAAGCTAGAGTTACTAAAGCGGTTAATCCATATCCCACACACATCAGCAAACCATCTTGCTCTAAAGTCGCAACAACCAATAGCAAAATGGCAGCAGTTGGCATTGGATTCGTGAACGGAAACGGTAATATCAGTAGTAGGGTTAGCCAAGACATACAACATCCATTCCAGCGCCAGACTTTAGGACTTTCCGCCACAGTTAGCCAACGAGGGCGCACAATCTTTTCCAGTACCCTCATCACTCGCTTCAAATTTTTGAGCAGTTTTAAACTCAGACTAGGAGGAAATCGAAAGTTGGCTACTTTTCGCGGTAACCACGGTTTTCGCCGTCCTAAAGCCATTTGTACGGATAACACTAAGCAGCCTAATCCTAATACACTTGATGCTCCAGGAGGCATGGGAAACAAAAAGGGTAAAACTAATAAGCCAATTACTAAGCTGAATCCCCGCTCAGAGGTTTCTGTAAGAATATCTCTAAGCGTTAGGGGCTGATGGGTTAATCGGCTGAGTAGGGATTCAAGATCTTGAGTAAATTTTAGGTGCATTTGTTATTCGTCTTATGTCATGATAATTTGATAACTATTGAGATAAATTAATCAAGTTAGGCTGATTTACACTATTTTTTTATACAGGGGGTAAAAGTAAAGCGAAGAACTGTAGCTCCATCATTTAAATGGAATATAATTTTACAATTTATTGAGTTGGTGCTAGACCATACAACCAAAGAATCAGCATCGGCGTTATTACCGTCAGCAGCAAATTAAGAGGTGCGCCAATTCGAGTGAAATCAAGAAACTTATAGCCTCCGGGTCCATAAACCATGGTATTCGTCTGGTAGCCAATTGGAGTCAAGTAACTATTAGATGCGGCAAAGGTGACAGCAAACATGAAGGCAAGGGGATTAAGATACAGAGTTTTGGCAACGTTAGCGGCAATAGGTATCATCAAAATTACGGCAGCATTATTGGAAAGGAGTTCGGTGAGTATGGACGTAGCTAAGTAGAAGAACATTAAAATCCAGTAACCCGAAAGATTCCCACCCATGGCAACTAAATGGCTAGCTAACCATTCCGTTGCTCCCGATTTATCCATAGCGATACCGAGGGGAAAAAGTCCAGCTAACAGAAAAATAATATCCCAGCGCACGGCATTATACATCTCTCCTGGTTTCAAACAGCCTGTTATAATCATCAAAATGACTCCGGCTAATGCTGTTACTAAGATGGGCATCCAGTCAAAGGCAGCAATCACCACAACACCCAGCACAATCGCCAGGGCAATTCCCACCTTATCTTGGCGGAGTGTTTCCGTATCTCGCTGTTCAATAACCAGTAAATCGCGACTGGTTTGTAATCCGATTAAACTTTGCTTGGGTCCTTGGACTAAAAGCAAATCGCCAAACCGTAAGGGAATTTTCCCGATTCGTTCTCGCAGCAGTTCTTCTCCTCGCCGAATTGCTAATACAGTAACATTATAGCGTTGGCGAAACCGTAATTCTTTCAAGCTAGAACCAACAAGATTGGCGTTCGATAGAATCAAGACTTCCGCCACGCCTTCTTCCGCTGAACTGAGTTCAGTTTCCCCAAATGCTTTCCCGCCAAACTGAACCTCTGGAAGAATATCCAGTCCCCGTTTGGTTCTAATTTTTAATAAATCCTCTCGACTACCCCGCACGAGTAAAATATCACCGACGGCTAAGATTTTATCAGCCAAGGGTTGAGGAAAATGGATGTCGTTGCGAATGATTTCCAGTACGTCTAAATCGAACGTCCGCTGAATTTTACTAGACCGTAGGGTTTCTCCGACTAAACTCGATCGCGGGGTGACAACAACTTCGCTAACATAATCATTAAGACCGTAATCTTGGGCAACTAAATCGCTGGTAGACGGTTTGCGATCGGGCAGAAGTCGGGGTGCAGCGAGCGTCAGATAGAGTAATCCAACCATAAAGGTAATAATACCCAAAGGGGTAAATTGAAATAATCCGAATTCGCCATATCCTAATTCCTTAGATATACCACTTGCCACAATATTAGTGGAGGTGCCAATTAAGGTAATCATCCCCCCTAACACCGTGGCATAAGATAGGGGAATGAGCAGTTTAGACACAGAGATATTTTGCTTTTTCCCCCAATCTTCCACAATGGGTAAAAAGACAGCAACAACCGCCGTATTGTTGATAAAGGCAGTAATCGAACCGACAATCGCCCCCATGACAAAAATTTGTTGTCTGGGATTCTTTCCGCCCCATTTAATCAGCACGTCTCTAACGACTTGAATCACACCCGTGCGTCCAATTCCCTCACTCAGGATAAACATTGCCATTACTGTAATGGTAGCAGAGTTACTAAAGCCAGAGACTCCTTCTTCCGGGGTAACTAATCCCAACAGCATTAAGACAACGGCAATAACCAGAGCGGTGACATCGACGGGCAGCCATTCGGCAATAAACGCAATTAAAGCGAGGATTAAAATGCCAAGGGTGAGGGCAATTTGCATAGATTATTTACAGGTAAATTTGGAATTATAAGAAAAAGCGAATCGTAATATATAAAGCTGCCGTTACGAGTTGTATCACCATTACAGGTAAGCCGTAACGCAAAAAGGTTTTAAACGAAATCCGGCGTCCATGGAGTTCAGAAATACCCGCCGCTACGATATTGGAAGAAGCGCCAACGAGTGTGCCATTCCCTCCCAAGGTAGCACCAAACATCATGGCATAGAAAAGGGGTAATACTTCTGGGGGAAATTGACCTTCAAAGGTTGGAGATAAGACATCTACTCCCACAGAACCCACGTTAACTAGATACTGTTTAAGTAGGGGAACCATTGCCACAACTAGAGGAATATTGGGAACAACACTGGATAGTAAACTAACCAAGAAAAGTAGCAAGAGTGAACCGAGGAAAATATTTCGTCCCAGTAGTACGGCTAATAGTCTGGATAAACCGCTGACGATACCCGTTTTTTCCAGTCCACCAATAATCACAAAAATAGACATAAAAAATAGCAAGGTACTCCAGTCTACATCCCGTAAGATGTTGTTAACAGTATCAATCTTGCTATGGTGAGCCAACAGTAACGCTAACGCTGCTCCCATCAACGCGACAGCCGCTGGGGAAATTGGAATAGGCAGGGATTCTCCTACGACAAAAAACACCAACACAAACGCTACGATAAACCCCCCAACCATTAAGACTCTAGGATGATTGATTTTAGGATGGGGCAGTTGATTCAAATTATCCAGCTTTTTCTGCCAAGTTTTTGGGAATAAGAAGGGTAGCATGACGACGATCACGGCAACAGAAATGACTCCCCCTAAACTCAACTGAAGCAAATAGTCGGTAAAGCTGATATTGATAGCATCCCCGACAATAAAGGTTGCCGGATCGCCGACAAGTGTGAGTAATCCAGCACTATTAGCCACCAACACCAATAAAATCAGTAACGGCACGAAGTTTACCCCAAGTTCCTGCGCCAAGGGTGGTAGTAAAGGGGCTAATAACATTACCGTTGTTGCATTCGGCAACATGGCACAAATCGGGGTAGTAACGATAACAATTCCCAGCAGAAGTCGCTTTCCTTCTCCTCCCGCTAATACCACCATTTGTGTAGCCAAGTAGTCAAATACTTTAGTTGGTTCAAATGCTCGGACTAGAACCATTACGCCAAAGAATAAAGCCAGGGTAGCATAACTCTGACTGATGTAGTCAACGGCTTCGTTCAGCGTCATAACATGGACAAAAATTAGCAGTAATGCCCCCAAAAAAGCCGCAATGGTTAGATGCATCCATTCGGTCATAACCAAGAAAATGACACCCACAAACGTTGAAACTGTAATAATTTGCGACCAAGTTTCCATAGATTCCCTCATAATTGAAGTGGATAAGGGGAAGATGTTCAACGAACAGTAAAAAGTGCCCAAAGGATAAAGGGGGTAACAAAAGCAGATTGGGTATAAAAAACCAACCCCATGCCTATAACCTAGGTCTAGTTATAGCAGTTAGTAGAGACTTCTAAGAAAAGTCTCTACCAAAGGGATAATTGGGTTGCTTTTGTTACATTATTGTGGGCATTTTTGCATCGATTTGGAGTACTGGACTGGTGTTTACTGGAGAGGAGTGTCACAAATCAGCAATATGCCAACCGACCTAATAGGAAAAAATAATATTATCTTTGACATATCGCCTTGAATGCTTTAGCTGTCGGAGAACCTCTAGCGTTTGTTTTAGTAACTCTTGGTTGTTACAGGCTATATAGTCTACCTGTTGTTCTGACTCCATACTTAGTTCCTCTAAAGAATTCCCTTCCAAATCACAGAGAATTCCTCCTGCATATTGGAGAATAGGGTAAGCTAGGAGGTTAAAATTATCCGAAGCTTTCCGCGCTTCAATCATTAAATCAGCAGCATTTCTGGCAATTTCACAAATTTCCATGCCCGCATTATCAATCGCGCGGATATCTCGGCAGAGTAGAAAGATGGGAAAGCTAACTTCAAGTTGTTCTTTTGCCATAGAATATCCTGGTCTAAGATATGCGGTTGCTTCCGAAAAATTGGCTTTACCTTCTGAATAAATACAAGTTTCCGTTTGAGTTATATGACTGAAAAAGTAAGATTTACCAGACTGAGTATAGTATATATCTCCAGAGCGAAATCCCTCAACATAAGCATAATTTAAATCTTTGAGTTTTATGTCTTTTGTTTTTTCTGAAATAGCGATGGCAATGCAAGGATCTCCTACGCCCCTTTCCCAATTGAGAGAGCCATCTATCGGATCAATAAAAATGGAAAAATAAGCTTCTTGTTTTTTTTCAATTAGTCCCGATTCAACGTAAATATTGCAGGGACAATCCTTCAACGTCTCCACAAGTACATCAATAGCAGTCACATCAATTTGATGAGTAGACTTTAAATTATCACCCTGGACTAAGGTTTCTCCCACGAAGCCAGTTGTTGAAAGGTTTTGCACCAGAGCGCTTTTCACTTTTTTGCTGATAGCTCTGCTTAAAGAAGCATAGTTCATAATTGCCAAACCCTAGATTGAGTAAGTCACTGGATAGTAGCACTGAAGTTTAGACTGACAGAGAGCATCTCTATTTTGCACAGGCACCATTTCAGTTGTTGTCACTGTACTCTAGTCAGTAAAATAACAGCAATTTTGAAATCAAATTCATACTTCATCCTTGATTTAACCGAAACAACAGAAACTGCGTCACCTGTGCCTCGTTAAAGTTATCATCACTTACCAGTACCAAACTCTGACTCCCATCGGGTAACCGTGAACCCAGAGTCATCCCTTCCAGATTATCCACATAAATTCCCAACGTACTCAAGTCTAGGAGCAATTTTTTCTTCACCGGATCAAGGCGAGAAATATCTCCCTTGAGACTAGCCACATTAGAGGTATCCGTCGCTCCACCCAGCGTCAGTTGATAAATTTGGGCGCTGAGTCCCAACAATCCATAACTCCGTTCTAAACTAAGAAAATGACCTTCGGTATCTAATGCCAGTAATTCGGATAACCCATAATCAATAGTCCCTTTCGGCGCGGGAGCTAGGGGATACAAATGTTCCGCTACCAGTAGCGGTGGGGCAATGTCGCTAATTAAATAGTGCAGTAGTCGAATTCGGGGAACCTCCTCTGAATCAGGGGGGAAACTATCTTGAATTAACGCGGATTCCGTGGCGGTAAATAGGCGAAACGGATCGCCACTCGCCGACGCTAATGTAATTGGTTCTAAGGTTAAGGCTTCAAAGCCTAAGTT
>CAZNNK010000291.1:0-7768 GCA_964574085.1 uncultured Coleofasciculus sp. | reverse complement strand
TTCCCTGTTCCCTGTTCCCTGTTCCCTTTCCTAACCAAAATGTCCCGCCTTAGACTGATAAAAAAATGTAATCAAGAATATTCGCCAACTTTTCGGATATCACCCCTAACCTTGAGAAAAACTTATATTCAAGTTGTTTCAGTGGAGGGAGAATAAATCGTCCAAACACAGAACAGGTCTAAATTTACCGCCTACATTGTTCATCAAACTGCCTGGAGAGGATATCCTCATGAGTCAGTCTTCCGATCAAACATCGAACTCCAGTCCAGACACTCAAGACCAACTCCCATCTTTAACCTCTGTAATCAATGATACCTCTATCCCCGTCAATCAAGCCGCTTCCCTAGAAATTACCGAAGCCATTGAAGAACGGAAAGACTCTCGCCAGAAGAGGAGAGGGTTAAAAATCGCTCTGCTCCAATACGATGAGCAAAAGCGGCGACAGCCCACTGTAATCGGGCATTTTCTGATTATCTCAACCTTGTTGGCTATTTTACTAGGGGTTTATTTCTGTAAAGAAAGAGTAGCGGTTTACCGAGCGAATACTTGGTTATCAGATTGGGAAAGTTCCTCAAATGAATCTCTAAAATATTCGGCAAATTCGTTTCAGCCATCAACACAGGAATCAAACTTGTCCCAGGCTGAACTTCAGAGAATCAATCAACAGCTTCAAGAAGTACACGTTCGGATTAAGACCCATGAGCAAATCATGAAATCGTTTTATCGACGCTACTACACCACAACGTCTCTAGCTACGGGTGCAGGGATAGTAGCGGGGATTTCCCTATTTCTCATTACTCGTGAGGGGTGGAAGGAAGCGAATAAAGGATTGATTACGATTTTTCTGGTGGCTTCAACCAGTGCTTTATTGTTTCGAGAAATCCCCCGAATTTTTAAATATGAAGAAAACTTCATGGCAAACTTTCACCAATACCGAGAATATGTAGCGTTGAGAAATAAGATTTACAGTTTTTTGGCGACGGAAACCGTGATTACGGAAGTTCCCAAAGTCACTCACCAGTTTAACCGTCCTAGCGCTGAACAGTTTATTCTCTCGGTTGACCAACTCTTAGCTCAACTCCATGAAATCCACATTGGCTTTAATCGGGAAAGACTGGATGCATTAGGTAACTCTCCACTGTTAGATATTCCGGAAGAGTCTATTGAATGAGAATTAATAACCTGTTTGTAGTAGGCACTTTAGTGCCTTTAAAGGCTGTTTGCACCGCCCCTGCATCTGGAACCAGTAATGAACCCCTCCCCTGTCTCCTGAAACTCTACCCGATGGAATTCCGGAAAAATTGTTCATCTATAGAAATATGGAAAATGAGGGTGACTTGAGCAAGGGTAAGCCATCAGGAGTCCCCGAAGCAGCAGGAAGTAAACACCGAAATGCCACGCCAGATAAGTGTTTTGGATAGGTTTTATGGAGCAGCAGTCTATAGTGAGTTACAAAAAGTCATCGGATGGAGTCGCATTAGAACCTCAAGCCGAAGCGACGCTATTCGATTTCCGTTGGTTTTTCCAGCTACCCCCTTTGTTAAAGGGTATGGGAGTGAGCATCGCCGCCTGTAATACTGTGGTAATCTCATTTGGGCTTTATTCTCTGTTGAATGCTGTTCCATCCAACCCGGATCTTGACCGATTAGAACGGGCGAGGGCAGAATATAATGTGGGAAACTTTCAAAAGGCGATCGCACTGGCTAAATCGATTCCCCGTGAGAGTGCTTTATATCAGGATTCCAAGACTAGCCTCAAACGGTGGCGACGGGAATGGCACACAGCCGCCGCTCAATACCAAGCCGCTGAACAAGCGTTGAAGGAAAAACGATGGCGAGATGTTTTGGAAGAAGCTCGTAAGATGGATGGGGTGCGCTTTTGGCGGCGTAAGGTTGAATCCTTGGTGGAACAAGCCAAACCTGAGTTAGAAGCTGAAGCCCAACAATTACTGAATCAAGCTTACGCTAAAGCTCAAACAAAGGATTTTACGGGGGCGTTGAACTTGCTCAACCAAATTCCCCCAGAGACAACAATGGCGGCTAAAATTCAACCGAAGTTAGTTGAATATGAAGAAAAACAACGCATTAAAGCTGAGTATCTTTTACAACGAGCCTATAACCAAGCCGCCAAACGAGACTTTAAGAGCGCGTTGAACTATCTTTCCCAAATTCCGCCAGGTACATCCACCTATGATACGGCTCAAATTAAGATGGCTGAATATTCGCAAAAGCAGCATTTTAAGGAAGAAGTCGAGAGAACCGTTCAACTGGCAAGGAGGGAGTCAGAGGAGCAAGAAGAATCCTCTGAACCCTTTTCCACAGAACCCTTTATTTCTACCGAAACGGATGAAAAAAAATTAGAACTTAATCCCGGAAACCAACTGCAAGAGGTTACTCATTAAGTGCGTCATTTGTCATTTTTCATTTGTCATGCGTTGATTGGGAAATCTCTCACTTATAACGACTGTTTAACACGAGTAAAACGTTTCTCCATCTCCTCTAGTTCTATCGCCCCAGTGAATACCTCCCCATTCATGACGAAAAAGGGAGTTCCCGTAATTCCTAAACTCTCTGCTAGCTGAATATCTTGACTAATCACCGTTTGTGCGGCTTGGCTATTGCGATCGCGGTTAAATTGGTCTACATCTAAATTTAAACCCTTGGCTGTTTCAATATAAAACGATTCCCCCAGTTTTTCCGGCTGAGTAAACAACACATCATGATACTCCCAAAACTTCCCCTGTTGAAACGCCGCCCATGCTGCTTTCGCGGCGGAGACCGCTTGGGGATGAATTGAGGCTAAAGGGTAATGTTTATAGGTCAACGTCACCTGATCCTGATGCTTTGCCATAAACCGTTGCACCGTTTTATGCGCCCTGCCACAATAGGGACATTGAAAATCGGAAAACTCCACCATGACAATCTTGGACTGAGACGCCCCCGTGGTGGGTGAGTCCCCAATAATGGCTTGAGGATTGGTTTTGAGTTGTTGCACAAAGGCTTGCTGGGCTTGTTGGAGTTGCTGTTGAACACGTTGCTGATACGCCTGAACGGATTCCAGAATCACTTCCGGGTGTTCGCGAATCACTTGCAACACTTGTTCTTCTAATTTGGGACTCACTGGGCTAGCAGCTTGAACAGGCAAAGACCAGCCGAGTAAAGTAATACAAAGGAGCAACGCGATCGCACAAAGCCGAAATGGGTACATGGTTGAATGGTCATGGTTCATGGTTCATGGTTCATTGTAACGGGCAGGCAAGCAGTAAGATTTAATTGATCGGGACTATTGCTGAATGTGCGATCGCACCATTCGTTCGTTCGTCGTTCGTAGTCGGCGCTTTAGCGCTAGAAGATATAGCAACCGCCAAGGTTAAACAATCTCAGATGGTTCTGCAAACTCCAACCTCCGCCAAACGCCAAGAACCCCTTGTCACCTGGGAAAAGCTTCCCGACGATTTCATTTTGCCCGATGATCCCGTGGAAAACATTCTACAACCGCCCCTCGCCGCCGCCCTGACAGACGCTTTAGGTGCAGCCAATCGCCTGAATTCGCAACTGTTAATCGCCTCCAATTTTGGTCTTGTGGCGACGGTGGATCAGAAAATTGTCGTCAAAGCACCAGACTGGTTGTATGTACCCCAGGTATTCCCGGTTGCAGAAGGCATAATTCGCCGCAGCTATACCCCCAATCTGGAAGGGAGTCCAGTTAGCGTCGTCATGGAGTTTTTATCAGAAACTGAAACGGGAGAATACTCAGTACGATCAACATTTCCCTATGGGAAGTTCTACTTCTATGAGCAAATTCTCCACGTTCCAAACTATGTGATTTTTAATCCCCTAGCACCAATTCTAGAAGTTCATCGGTTGCAAAATAATCGATATATATTGCAACAACCCACAGCGGAAGGACGCTACTGGATTCCTGAATTAGAACTATTTTTAGGCATCTGGTATGGTACTCGATTAGGCTTAACTAGCAATTGGTTACGCTGGTGGGATGAGTCGGGAAACCTGTTATTGTGGAGTTCAGAACAAGCTGAACAAGAACGCCAACGCGCTGAACAAGAACGCCAACGCGCTGAACAAGAACGCCAACGTGCTGAACAAGAACGCCAACGCGCTGAACAAGAACGCCAACGTGCTGACGCTGTAACCAATAACCTAGAGCAAGAACGGCAACGTAATCAGGCGTTGATAGCAAAATTGCAAGAGTTGGGTATTGATCCCAACACCTTGTCCTAACCTATCAATTCAGTATATCGGCTGGTGAGCAAATTCCCTGAATCGGCGATCGCCCTGAGTCGGTAGGATGAAAGAAAGCTGTAGTCACACTGAACACTATCCTATGTCCGATGAGTCTGTGGGAAATCTTCAAGAACCGTTCCTCGCCGCCGCCCTAACAGACGCTTTAGGTGCAGCCAATCGCCTGAATTCACAAATGTTAATCGCCTCCAATTTCGGGCTTGTGGGGGCAGTTAATGGGAACATCGTGATCAAGGCACCAGACTGGCTGTATGTACCCCAGGTATTACCCGTTCCAGAAGGAGAAATTCGCCGCCGCTATACACCGAATTTGGAAGGCAATCCAGTTGGGGTTGTCATGGAGTTTTTGTCAGACACTGAAGCGGGAGAATACTCCATACGACCCAGTTTCCCTTATGGGAAGTTATTTTTCTATGAGAAAATTCTCAAAGTTCCTACCTATGTGATCTTTGAGTCCCTAGCCGTAGTCTTAGAAGTCCGCCAATTACAAGATAATCAATACGTAGTGCAACAACCCACAGAAGAAGGACGCTACTGGATTCCTGAATTAGAACTATTTTTAGGCATCTGGTATGGCACCCGATTAGGCTTAACCATCCCCTGGTTACGCTGGTGGGACGAGTCGGGAAACCTATTATCGTGGAGTTCAGAACAAGCCGAACAAGAACGCCAACGGGCTGATGCGATCGCAAATCAGCTAGAGGAAGAACGGCAACGTAATCAGGGGTTAATGGCGAAATTACAAGAGTTGGGCATTGATCCCAACACTCTATCCTAATCAGTTTGACGGTGGTGACGGTACGCAACTCCGCTGATCCCCAGCATGAGTAGTCCCAGCAACACACCAGGTTCAGGCGTCTGGACAGCTTCTTCATCTGCGAAGGCTATCCAACCCGCTCCATCTAAGCCCCCAGCTAGCGATGGGATAAACTCATCATCAATCAAACTCCCGGTTTGACCGTCGTAGCGTAATACTTTTCCTGGAACAGGTTCACCAATTTTTTGGGTGGGATTACTACTGACATACAGATCACCGTTGGGTCCGAAGACAGGTTGAACAGGACTCTCCACTTCATCAATAAAAACTTCAACGGTTCCAGTCTCCAGGTCATATCGATCAATCGTATTGGCAGCGAAATTAGCCACATAAAGCGCCCCGTCAGGTCCCAAGCTCAGACCCCCTGGTGCAGCATTTTCAGAACTTGCACTGCCCAGTAATGCCACCTGACCCGTGGTTAGATCGTAACGCTGCACATTGTTCGTAAAGGTACAACTGAAGTAGAGAACTGCATCCTCATCGGCAGTGATGCTAAACGGTGCATCGCAAGCAGAACTGTCTACTGAAAACAGATTCCCGATAAAGGTTCCCGTCTGTCCGTCATATTGGGCAATGGTATCAAGTCCTGTGTTGGCAACAAACAGACTACCATCCGATCCGAACGCTAGATCTTGGGGAAAAATCAAGGGCGGAACCGCTGAGGTGAAGGGCTGAATGAATGCGCCCGATCGCCCACCATACTGAAGGACTTGCCCAGGTGGTGTATCCTCAGTGAGGAGGCTGACAACGTAGAGATTGTTGTCTTCTGGACTAAAGGTCAAACCGACCGGACCCTGTAAACCTCCGCTTCCTGGCTCAACAACTGTATCAATAAAAGCCCCCGTTTGGGCATCAAACTCAAGCACTGAATTCGTATTGAAGCTGCCCACGAAGAGGCTAGCTGCGATCGCTTGATTGACCAGAGAAAGAGTGACGCCTACCGCCGCCGTGCTGGCAAGCGCGAGCTTTAGGGGTAGAGAGGCTGGTTGCATGGGCATTTCCTGGAGAATCGATGTACAGGACTACGAGTTTACTCATTAATATCGCTGATTCGCCGCAGATTCAAGATATCGCTCATCTTTTTAATTTGAGCAAAACTTTGCTGCAATTGTCCGTAATCCCGAATATCGATGCACAAATCAATCAACGCAGGTTTACCGTCTTGAGTTTTCACCTGAGCTTTCCGCACATTAATATGATGATCACTTAAGCGGGAAAGAATATCCTTTAACACCCCGACCCGATCCAACACTTCAATTTGAATATTAACCGGATAGGTTTGCCGACGCCCACTCTCCTGATCCGTGGGATTCCAACTTACTGGAACTAATCGATCCCCCTCCATATTTTCCACATTGAGACAGCCTTGACGATGAATCGAAATTCCCCGCAATCGGGTGACGACACCAATAATAGGTTCGCCGGGAATTGGATTACAACACCCAGCAATCCGATGCATTAATCCCTCAACACCTGCAATGGGTTCGCCTTTAATCGTCCACTGGTCACTTGTTTCCTTCGCCGTCGGTAACGATGGCAGTAAATCTTCGATTTCTTCGGGTTCGGTTTCAAGGGGTTGTGTGGCTTTTACTGCATCGCGCAACCGATTGACCACGAGATTTAGAGTCACTTCTCCATACCCTAACGCCGCCAGTAAATCTTCAGCATTTTGATAATTACAGCGTTCAGCGACAGATTGCATGGGTTCTGATTTGAGCAAGGATTCAAATCCATTTTTACCCAATTCCTTCTCCAGCAATTCTCGACCTCGCGCCACATTTTCATCGCGGTGCGATCGCTTGTACCATTGGCGAATCCGATTTCTAGCACTGGGCGTGACGACAAAGTTTAACCAGTCTAAACTAGGGTGACTATTTTTCTGGGTGATAATTTCGACAATATCCCCATTCTTTAACGGTGTATCCAGAACTCGCCACTGACCATTAATTCTCACCCCAGCACAGTGATTACCAATCTCGGTGTGAATCCGATAGGCAAAGTCTATCGGCGTTGCGTCCCGACTCAGCGCCACGACATCTCCATCGGGGGTAAAGACGTAAACATCATCGTCAAATAAATTATCTTTGACACTTTCAATATACTCATGGGCGTCTTTTAGGTCATTCTGCCATTCCAGCAACTGCCGCAACCAGGTAAACTTGTCATCGTCTGCGCCAATTCGGGTTGGATCAGATGTCCCGGTTTCTTTATACTTCCAATGTGCAGCAATCCCATATTCGGCAATTCGATGCATTTCCAGGGTGCGAATTTGCACTTCGATGGGACGCCCATGGAAGCCAATCACGCCTGTATGTAGAGACTGATAACGATTGGGTTTCGGTAAGCCGATATAATCTTTAAATCGACCTGGAATCGGTCGAAAGGCATCATGGACAACCGCTAATGCCCGATAGCACCCTTCGTTGGTCTCCACGATGATCCGCATCGCCGCTAAATCATAAATTTCGTGAAACTCTTTATTGCGGCGCTGCATCTTCTGATAAATTCCATACAGATGCTTAGGACGACTATTCAAGTCCACACATCGAATGCCCATCTCATCAAGACGCCCTCGCAGAATTTGCGAAACCTGGGTTAATCGTTCCTCCCGGTCTTGACGCCGTTCGGCAACCAGTTCCTGAATTTTGCGATAAGCATTGGGTTCAAGTCCTTTAAGTATCTTGAACCC
>CAZNNK010000290.1:0-7792 GCA_964574085.1 uncultured Coleofasciculus sp. | reverse complement strand
GTTGCGACCAGTGCTGGGAGGATAGGTGATGGTCAGGCGCAGTTTTTTCTGGGGATCAATGACGAAGACGGTACGTACCGTCACACTCGCATTGGCGTTGGGATGAATCATGTCATACAGATCAGACACCTTTTTATCCGCATCTGCCAAAACTGGGTAGTTGACGGTCGTATTCTGGGTTTCGTTGATGTCTTGAATCCAACCCTGATGAGACTCCGCATCGTCCACACTCAGGGCGATGACTTTAGCATTGCGTTTGTCAAATTCGGGTTTGAGCTTGGCAACCTCGCCTAACTCTGTGGTGCAAACGGGTGTATAGTCAGCCGGGTGGGAGAATAACACGACCCAGCTATCCCCTGCCCAGTCATAGAAGTTGATTTCGCCTTCACTAGAGGATTGCGTGAAGTTGGGGACGGTATCGCCTAATCGCAGAGCCATAGCTAATTTCCTGATTCTTTCGTCAACAGAGACAATTTTTAATCTTCCCACAAAACCCCGGTTTTCCGGTAGACTTTTAGAACTATTTAGCATTTTTCATAATTCTGGGCGGATAAGCGCCTAAACTCTTGAGGTAGGGATAGATAAGATGAGAGGATAGAAAACAAAAGTTAAGGTAATCGAAGAGGGGCAGTTCTCTCTTGGTCTTCAATGTGTCTGAGTAAGGAGGAGAGTTAATGAAACGATTGGTTCGTGTGTTAGTGGTATGGGGACTGTTAGTGGGCTGCTGGGGATGGTTAGGTTTCTCCCAAAGCGCGATCGCAGCACCAATGTCCTGGACTCCAGGCGTGTCCTTGAGTAACGCGCTCCAGAATGGGGCACCGATGTTACTTGCTGAAACGGAGCTACGCAATCCAGCCGATGCCAAGCTGGAAACAGAGTATGGTCAAAAGCTGGATTTGAACAATACTCATATCCGAGCGTTTCGCAAGTATCGGGGGATGTTCCCGACGTTAGCCTCATTGATCATCCAGAATGCTCCCTACGACGATGTAGAGGAAGTGCTGGATATTCCCGGATTGACTGATCGCCAAAAACAGATCCTGAAAGATAACCTGGACAATTTTACGGTGACTGATCCGGCGGCAGTTTACACAGAAGGTGACGACCGCTTTAATCCCGGCGTCTACTAAACTCGAATAATTTCGGAAATTCCTAGTTCAACCCACTCCTGTTGGGGGGTGGGTTATTTTTTACACAAGCAAGGTAGAAGACAGAAGCCTCCAAGGAAAAAGTACCCAAGCTATAAATGGGGTATCAAAAGCGGATTGGGTATCACCTGTTCCCCGTTCCCTGTTCCCTGTTCCCTGTTCCCTAATAATTAAATGATTTCTGTTCCTGACAATTCTCAATCGCAGCCACTCCATCAGCCAACCCAATTTGATGTTATCGTCGTAGGCGCTGGCGCGGCTGGACTTTATGCCGCCCTTTGTCTACCCGATCGCTTAAATGTTGCACTGATAACCAAAGATACTCTATCCATCGGTGCTAGTGACTGGGCGCAAGGCGGTATTGCGGCGGCTATTGCCCCCGGAGATTCCCCAGTGTTGCATGTTGAGGATACACTTCGGGCAGGGGCGGGTCTTTGTGACGCTGATGCTGTGGAGTTTCTGGCTCAACAAGCACCCGATCGCATTCGCTCGTTAGTGGAGATGGGGGTGACGTTTGATCGACGGGGGGAGCAGTTAGCGTTAACCTTAGAGGCGGCTCATTCTCGTCCCCGGGTTCTCCATGCGGCGGATACTACAGGACGGGCTGTTGTCAGTACCCTCACCGCCCTAGTATTGCGCCAAGCTAATATTACGGTGCTTCAGCAGGCATTTGCCTTGTCGGTATGGCTACATCCTAAAACGGGTTATTGTCAGGGTGTCCAACTCATGTATCAGGGTCAAATCAGTTGGATACAGGCGGGTGCGGTTGTTTTAGCAACCGGAGGCGGCGGTCAAGTCTTTGCCCAGACGACAAATCCCGATGTCAGTACCGGAGATGGAGTCGCGATTGCATGGCGGGCGGGGGCGATTCTCAGAGACTTGGAATTTGTCCAATTTCATCCCACAGCTTTAACCAAATCGGGAGCGCCTCATTTTCTGATCAGCGAAGCGGTGCGGGGAGAAGGGGCGCATCTGGTTGATGATCAGGGACACCGTTTTGCCTTTGAGTATCATCCCGATGGCGAACTCGCGCCCAGAGATGTGGTGAGTCGGGCGATTTTTAGTCATTTACAGAAAACGACGGCTGATCCCGCTACCAGTCATGTCTATTTAGATTTGCGCCCCATTCCTGAGGATCGGATTCGCCACCGATTTCCCAATATTATCCAAGTTTGTCAGCAATGGGGCGTTGACGTATTTCGGGAGATGATTCCCGTCGCCCCCGCCGCCCATTATTGGATGGGGGGAATTGTCACGGATTTAATGACCTGTACCTCAATTCCGGGTTTATATGCTGTGGGTGAAACGGCAAGTACGGGTGTTCACGGTGCCAACCGTTTAGCCAGTAATTCGCTATTGGAATGTATTGTATTTGGCGCTCAGTTGAGGCAATTAACACCAAATCAATCTGTCTTGACTCAGGATTCGGTGTCTATGTCCCTGTTAACATTATCCGATGAAGCGACGAAAACGGATAAAATGCTTGCCATACAGAAGACGTTAAAACGGTTAGTGTGGCAAAGTGCGGGAATTTGTCGATCCGCCCAGCAGCTAGAGCGTGCGATCGCGCAGGTGGAAGTCTGGCAGTCTGACTTGGCTGCATTGCCTTTAAGCCAACAGTTACGGCAGGTTACACCACAGCAGACCGTTCAACTTGATGCCCCGAATGCCGATTACCTGGTGCGAACCTGGGGAGAAACTTATAATTTATTAGATGTCGCTTACTTAATTTTGAAAAGCGCTTTGTTTCGGACAGAAAGTCGTGGTGGACATTATCGCTTAGATTATCCTCAATCTGATCCAAATTGGCAAATGCATACACTCGTGCAAGGAGAGCGTTGGTGGAAAGGGTAACTGTCTTATGTTCAGAAATAGAGAAATCCTTCAATAGATAGGTGTCAGAGTTAAGAATTGGGTGCAAGATTGCAAGGGAGCGTTTTGATGTTGTCAACCCCAAAACAAATAAATGGTTAAGGTAGGATTTCTCGGTACAGGATTAATGGGACAACCCATGGCGCAACGGTTACTGGATGCGAAAATACCCGTCGTGGCGTACAATCGCACCGCATCTAAGTTAGAACCTCTCCAGAATGCAGGTGCCCAAACGACTGATGCGGCGGCGGATGCGATCGCGGCAGCCGATTGCGTTATTTTAATGTTGGCGGATGCTGATGCGATTCGACAGGTAGCCCTATCTGATAGTTGCCAAGCAGCATTAAAAGGACGCACCGTGATTCAGATGGGGACAATTTCCCCCAGAGAAAGTCAAGATATTCAAAATCAAATCGTAGCCGTCGGCGGTGAGTATCTAGAAGCACCTGTACTGGGGAGTATTCCGCAAGTCAAAGATGGCAAGCTACAAGTCATGGTAGGGGCGTCTGAAGATCAGTTTCAACAATGGCAAGAGTTACTGAAAAATTTTGGACAACCCCTATTAATGGGTCCCGTGGGAACTGCCGCCGCCACAAAGTTAGCCTTAAATCAATTAATTGCCGCCTTAACTGCCGGGTTTGCCCTTAGTTTGGGATTTGTGCAGCGTCAGGGGGTAGATGTAGACAAATTTATGGAATTGCTGCGAGACAGTGCGCTGTATGCACCCACATTTGATAAGAAGTTAAATCGGATGCAAGAGAGTAATTTTGCTGATCCCAACTTTCCCCTAAAACATTTACTTAAAGATATTAATTTATTCCTTAGTGAGGCAAAAGCAGAAGGGTTAGAGGCGAGTAGTTTAGCAGGTGTGCGCCAGGTGGTTGAGAAGGCAAAAGACGCTGGGTTAACGGATGACGATTACTCTTCTCTATATTTGGGGATTACCCAGACATTGGGTTGAATAGTTACAGATGTTTTGAGCTAACGCGCTGAAGAGTGAAACCGGGTTTGTCGGGGTGGGTTTAGGGAATTTTGTGCAAGCTATTGGTGATAACGTTTATTCAAAACCCGCCCTGACCGATATCTAGGGGCAAGTTTCACTACTATCATTTCTTTTTAACCCAGATGTTACTAAATTTCCCCCAACCGATGGTTCCACTATGATCATTCCACCCAACTGTGACCTAAACCGCCCCTATTTCTCTTATCTCCCCTACCCAAGCGATTTTGAGATTTCTGGGGAAACGTTCAAGTTGGGGAGTTGATTATTGCCGTTTTGCGTTTGACCGGATTTTGGCGAAACCCAATGAAGGGTATGATTGCGAATGTGCCGTTGTAATTGATGCGAGTAGCCAGGAAATCTATTCATAATCCACCCCAAAGAAATCTTCATCAATCTTACTCCCTTTATCGGGGTGAAAGGGTTAACTTTTGGCAAGGTATTCGTAAAGTTTGAGTTAATCTTTTAGCTGTTCGGCATTTAAACCTTAATGTCAATAATTGTGAAATCCTTGTAGTGCGAGCATCTTGCTCGCTACTAATACCCAATTTAAATGCATGACAGCTTACTCCCTGACTAGATGAAAAGCCGCTTAAACCCTTGAAGGATAAGGGGTTGCATAAATTTTCGGCGCCTAGAACACCTGTCCGGTAAGATGCTCCAATAAAGAAATCTAGTAGAAATAGCGTTCTGTTCCTGGAATATGACCAAAGATTCGTTCTGAATAGCCTCGAAGTTCTGCATAATTAATGAGTTGCTTATATTGGGGATCATCAGCAAAGACTTTCCATCGGTTAAGAAGATCCATTTTAGCCGCTTTACCCCGAAATGCAATTCCGTCGAAAGAACTCCCACCACCTTGACCTTTTACATCATTAAAACCTGCATCAGAAAACTTGATATTAAGTTGCTTGGCTAATTGCTGGCGATAGTCCACATCGATAAACCACTGATTATAATTAACCACGATTTTATTATTTTTAAAAAACTGCGTTTCTCCCAAGAATTCTTGAGCGTATGATATCCACAGTTCAACTAATGTTCTGTCAGGACATTTTACCTTCATATATCCCTTTTTAAATCGACTTGCCAGCATATTGAAGGGATATCTTAAGATAATTACGTCGTATTTGATTGCAGTTTTGCCCAAGTACAGTTCACTTTTTTTGTCAAACTCCTTGTCAGTGATTTGCTCAAGCGCATGATCTTCATAGCTATAGATTAAACAGTCTTTTTTTATGAAATTGCCTTTGGCTTCCTGCTTTAATTTTTCTTTGGAATAATGTTCATACAAGAAACGGTATGGATTCCTTTTTACTGGAATCTTATTCAAATGCCATACTTCACCGTGGTGTTGTTTTCTGATCCAGTTGATAATGGCATGATTTCCACTCCGTTTTAAGCCAACTACTCTAATTTCCTTTTGATTAACTATTTCTGACGGATTCACGTTGTTGGATAAGTGTCTCATGGCATCTTCGACACGGTAACCCAAATTTCGTTTCACGCGGCGAAGCCTGTTCAGTGTGTTGTCCATCTTTACAGTAGAACGGTGAATCTAACTGTGGCTGATCTATCTTAACAGACGCAAAGTCCAGTCTTTTGATGAATGGCATGGAGAAGTTCTAGGGGAAAACTGTCTGTGATGGAGTTAAGTCGGTATTATTGCCTAGGTATATAATACAGGTAACTTTTGATAAGCTCACCTTATAAAAAGCAGAACAAGATTCAATAGCATATCTATTGCGTTTCTGTAAAGACCTTCGTTAAAGTTATAAACAACAGAGAGAACAAACAAAACAGAGGAGAGAGATTCAGATGTACACCACAATCAACCAAGACGGACAACTGAACAACTACGCGATCGAAACCCCTGTATATTATGCTGAATATCCCAATAGTGAACAACAGCGTCGCTATGCTTTTCAAGGGGCGTGTGCTATTTTATTCGTCAATGTATTACTTCTGACCGCACTAGCTGTAAGCTAACGTTTACGCCTCATCCACCTGTCGTTAACCCAAAATGATTGTATCCCAAAATTATTACGGGTAGCGCCAGTGAATAACGTTTTTTAAGTCCTCCTAACCCTTGGAATTTGGGATAACTAAAAGCCTTGCTTCGGCAGGACTAGAAGAGAGCCTCAGTTGCAAAATCCACGACTATTACAGTCGTGGATTTTTACTGTTTATTTCAAAAGAATAGTTAAATGGGTTTCAGTTAGACTGATAAGCAATAGCTTACTGTATTGTCAATTCATTGTAATCTGACTCTGAAATAACGCTTGATGCCCTATTGCAATGCTTTAACACCAAGGTTTTAAGTTTTTTTATTCAGTAGTGTTTCATCCAACATAATCTGACAGCTTACTTCTTTCAACCTCAAGACATCATCTGGCATAAACTCATTTCACTGTTTTTGCCCAATACATCAAACCTTTATAATTACCTTTTCATTTGAGAGGTAAACAATCAACCCAAAGAGCCAACTTGATTGCCTCCAGTCTTCACACCCTTCAACCGAGAGCTGAAAGCCTCATTCTACCATCGCTCTCTGTCTCCTGATGGGCATAAACCAGCTTAAGTTGACACCAATGCACGTCGGTGCGCCCCTACGGTTCATCCAAATGACACTAAATTTAGATCGCCAAAACCATGGATATACCGTAGAGTGGGTTTCGACTTCGCAAGAATCCACCAGCCTTAATTCATGTCATCAGGAAGATCATCAGCAGACATTCCGGCTCTTTGCATTAGCTCAATCAATCGCTTGATTTGAGGAAGCGAAAACCTAATTTGCCTTTCGCCTGTTTCGTGGCGTCTGATGGTTCGGCTGGTTGTTCCTAATTCCTGAGCTAATTCTTCCTGAGTCATACTCAGACGTTGGCGTAACTGTTTGAGAGTTGCCGATTCGGGGTTGCTATTTGAGTTTTTATCGTCTACCATTCTACTTATAGGACACTTGTTCCGGTTACAGAGAACAAAAATGATGGGGAAACATTTTGGAAGTCCCTTTACTTCCAGTTTCCCTGCTTCTCTACGGCTAGTTTCTCACACAGCAAGCATACTGGGAGTTTTAAAACTCTCGGCTCATCGCTTAAGTGGCATACAATTCAGTATTGAGTCCCTAAAATCTGAATAGAGTAAGGAGGTAACGCTTAGGAAATTCTCAGGAAATTACTGGAACGTAAGGATTTAAACCTTTCACAAATAAAAGGCAAATCGCTATTTTATCAGTTTAGCGATTGCCCTTCTCAACCAATAATTACTTAAATTATAGCAATGAAACATTCTCAATGGCTTCGCCTTCAAGCAGAAGGCGATAGAGTTGTTGTGTCTCTACGAGCAGATGGGTTCAACTGCTATCAATACCCACGTCGCTTGTCTTGGCACATCAGCAAAAGTTCTGTGTGTTACAGGTTGACGTGGTTACCAGCACCAGTCTGTGAGTGGAGTTTACTACCCAATGATGGAACACCAGCGCGAGAGCAACTTTTAGCTCAAATTCATTCTATACTAATGCATCGGGGTGGCGGTCGAACAGCAGAGTCATCCCTAATCCCGAATCTAGGCTTTTGGAATCAAACCCATTATCCCTGGATGCTGGTTAGGCTGTTACCAAATGCTCAACATTATACCGTTGCTCGTTTCTACAGCCGCACGGAAGCAGAAAATCACCAGCGATTTCTAGGTAAGTGGATGCCTGGAGCTGAGTTTGAGGTCATATTTGATGCGGATTGCGGTGACTTAGACAGCAAGTAGCGGTATAAAGGGG
>CAZNNK010000289.1:0-7809 GCA_964574085.1 uncultured Coleofasciculus sp. | reverse complement strand
CAATAATTCTGCGAGAAAGAGGCGGGTATCATTGAGGCTGGCGAATAAATTATTAAAGAATACCCCCATAGCGATTAGCATCCCAATCGCCAAAAAGAACTTAACCGCAATGTTGCGATGGCGGCGACGATACCAACTCCAGGTTGCTCCCACGATGGAGAGGGGTACAGCCCAGACACTCATCTGGGTTTCAGCAGCAATATCGGTGGCGATAATTCCCACAATCACTAATCCCTGGACTAGGACTCGTAATCCGATCGAGTCTTCGGGTTGAGGCAGTGGCATTGTGCCAAGACGCTGCCACACCTGATTTAGACCAGGTAGACGCCGGATTCGCTGCATCCCTGAAGGGTTCGACATAGCAATGACTCTCTTGTGTGCGAGATGGCTGTTAGCTTAAATTCACGGGTTCTATCTATTGTATCTAAGTCCACAGTCGGGAGTGAGAGAAGCTCCCAAGTCTAACAGCTAGCACTGAACCCTTACTGGGTTGGGTAAATCGCAAAAACCAAGGGGTTTTCGTCTGAGTCTTGGAACCGAATTTCCAAGGGATAGGTTTGATTCGGTGGCAAATCAAAGGCTTCAACACTCAGGTAGCCGGAATAGGTGCGTTCTGATACGGCTGAACCTTCAGGTGTCCGCAACGTCAAACTGCCAGGTTCGGGCAGATGGGTGATCACCCGCAGGGTGGGAACACCTTCTTGGATCTGGTACTCCGCTTGGACGGTGACAACACCGACAGCGGTTTGCCATTGGCGTTCAACCGGAGGCTGGTTGGGTGAAATGGATACCGTCAACGTGCTAATAATCTCTTTAGCCGCTAACAATGCCAGAATCATTTGTTGCTCTGGGGTTGCCTCGTCATACGGTGGAGAGGGGAGTTGCTTGAGCAACAATTGCGGTTGTTCAGGGTCACGACCCGATCCCGAAGACAACAGTACCATTTGCGCTTGATTATTCAGCAGTTGGAATTGGGCGGGGAATAAGTTTTCCACAGCCTTGACCATTTTCCGCCCCAATTGATAGGGGGAGTAGACTGACTCCGAACAAGCGTTAAACAGGGTAACTAAAACGTTTTCGGGGATGGGGACAGGTAGCGGTAAGTTCAAGAGTTGGGGTGTCCATACCTGAACCGATGGAACCCCATTGGGGGCTACACTGTCTGAAATATCAGACTCGTATTCACACAGATCCGTCTCCCAGGGGAATAAGGGGGGATGACGTTCAATTTCAACTTGCAGTTTGCGCTTAATTAACGCCTCAAAACGATTTTGCACGATCGGCATATCTCCCAAGTTGTAGGGGCGGGGTGTACCGCCCGGTTCAATGTCCTCACGAGTAGGAATGTCTTGTGAACCCACTCGCGTGTGGTCATTAGCGGTTTCGCCAGTTATAGTGGGTGCAATGTTCACGTCTTCAACATCCAGTGGATCTAACTCATCAAATTGAAAATTTGCTGCTTCTAACTCATCGATAGGGTCTAACCCGTCGGGTTGCCCAGGGATTGATGATGTAGCAGCAGGAACGGACTCTTGTAGCAGCCAAGCCATTAAGCGGCTGTATAGGGTGTCCGAGTTATTGTTTATGTCACTATTCATCTTCCGATGCACCTGATCCGGATACTGAACGATTGCGAATATCCCAGGCAATTTCCAGCAATTTAAACCATCGCTTGTCAACCTGAGTCACTGTACAACCTAGGGCTTGGGCTATTTCTTGGGTGGCATGACCTTGCTGCTTGTGATGCAGCAATTCCCGCTGTTGGGGATCAATTTTGTTCTGAAATAGCTGCCACTGGTAGGGGGTTAACCCCAGATTTTTCTCTAAATCGGCTTCTAACCATTGATGAACCAGTTCCCAACGGTGAGAAAGGGCAAACCGAATTAAATGATACTTAAATCGTTGCTGTAAGTAATCCCTCTGACGGGGGGTTAATCCTAATATCTCCTCAATTTCGCTCGTCGGCAAGTCTTGTAGGCGCAGGGTGAAGTAGTCGGCACAATCGTGTTGTTGTCGATCTTCAAGATAGGCAAACAATTCCTCAACCACCTTATCCCGCAGGTTGGCTTCCAGGGGTTCAGGTTCAGACGCCACCATCACCTCTCGCACCTGCTGAATCGCGGCATCATTCCAGGTATTTTCTGAATCGGGAGTCCCCCCTTCAGCAGCGGTATCCATGTCTACCGAGGTTTCTGGGGGTTGCTGTTGAGAAAAGGTTTGCGCCCGCAGGATCAGCAGTTGCTGGGATCGCCGTCCGGGTAAAGGAATCCGGCGCTTGGCATAGCGTTCGGTAAACGCCATGTATTCCGATAACTCCAACAGCGATCGCGGACGATAATTTTCGTCAATGGATGTCTCACGCCGAAAGGCATTTAAGGATTCCACATAAAATCCCTGTAAGAAATCCTCAATCAGGGTAACACGGGCTTGATAGCTCGCGGGGGTTTGAGATGGGGTAATGTAACGGTAAATGATCGCACTCAATGTACTCTGGAGATCGATTCGTCCCCGATGAGATCCAAGGCGGTAATATTTTAAGACTTGTTTGAGGCGATGGTTGGCTAGGGTCTTTGCCCAGCTTTCAACATCTCCAGACGTCTTAATTCGATGGCTTTCATTACAAATTCGAGTAACTTCATTCGCTAAACGCGCTGCTACATCCCGGCAATTCTGCTCGGATGCAGTCGTAGACTGCCGGAGTTCGTTAAATAGCAGTTGAAAAATAGCCTCCACGCCCTGGCAGACTTCCCTCATGATGTTCATTCTTTCACAAAGACCCTAACACACATACGCAACAACCGTTTTAATCTGGGTTTAGACTCATACATAGCAGTAAGAGGTACTCGAAAAGAGGATCACTTGATGGATTTAACCCAACAAATTCAAGCTCTGATTGACAATGCCCCGGCTGACGGGACGACGCCGAAAATGGTTGAGGCGATTGCCCCCGTCCTAACCACGCTTGCCAGTCAGTTACACCACTCGGACTATCATATTCTCCAAACCCTCGATCAAGGTTGGGTGGTAACGACCCTGAGTAATCGTGCCCAGCCTGAGGTCGAAAAAAATGTTGTCTATGCTTTTCCTACACTCAAAGACGCGGCTGATTTTCAGTCCAATTGGGACCCTCAAATCATCGCGATGCCCGTGCCAGTCACTCACATTTTGTTCCAGATGTTAGCCCTGGACACGGTAAATAGCACCGTTTTCTTTGATACACCTGGTAATTTAACAGCCGGAACCGAGGTGCGTCGAGAGGATCTGCAACGCTTGGTGCAAACTCAGCTCCAGCATACTCAATCAGCACCTCGGTCATATCCTAGCAACCTCCCCCCAGATATTGCTTAATTTAAATTAACCTACAGCCGCTAAAATTCTAGAGACTTGAGGGGAGAGCGATCGACAAACCGCCAATGCGGTGCTGGAGGTTTCTCTAACCTTAACCGTTGAGGTTAGCTTCGACGCTGCTCTTTTTTGGGAAAACCCTGGCTTTTCTATTGTAAGCGGTTATATCCAGTGTCAACGCCTGTAATTCATATCACAGAGGATAACCATGTCTGAATGTCCTGTTTGTCAAACCCAATATATCCCAGGCAATGTGCATCGTTGCTCTGTCTGTGGGTGGGATTTAACCCCCTATCCACCTGCCTTGGCGCAGTCTGTCCCCTCAGAATTTTGGCAGCAGCAGTCCACTCAATTGGATTGGGCGAGGCAGATGTGGGCGAAATGGTCATTTTCCCAACGGGTTTGGCAGACACTTTCTCCCCTAAAAGAACATTTAGCTCAGATTCAACAGCAACTTCAGGACGCACAACAGGAACGGCAGGATTTACGGGAGCAACTGCAACAATTGCTGCCGCAACTGGATCAGCCCTTACCTACACTAAACACTGAAAGTTACCAAGAGTCAACACCACTACCTCCCCTGGAAGTCGCCGTTTTAAATTATGAATTAATTGAACATCAATTCACGCTCAATGATTTTTCTGACTCGGTATTATCGGCTGCCATTAGTCCAGATGGCAAAACCTTAGTCAGCGGCGGTTATGATAACCTAATTAAATTGTGGGATCTGCAAACTCGAGAGATCATTCACACCCTTTCTGGACATACCGACTCCGTTGTTTCTGTTGCCATTAGTCCGGATGGTAAAACCTTAGTGAGTGGCAGTGCGGATAATACCCTGAAAATGTGGAATTTAAACACTGGCACCGAAATAATGACGGCTGATGAGCATTTGGATTCCGTGTTATCCGTGGCGATTAGCCCAAACCGCAAAACCGTAGCCAGTGCCAGTTCTGATGGTACAATTAAGCTGTGGGATTTGGTCACCGGGTATGAAATTCGCACGTTATTTGGTCATACAGACGCCGTATTGTCAGTGGCGATTAGTCCGGATGGACAGAATTTAGTCAGTGGCAGTTCCGATGATACGATTAAAGTTTGGAATCTGAAAACAGGCAAAGAAATCCGCACCTTAACTGGGCATACAAATTCTGTCTTGTCGGTGGCAATTAATCCCGATGGACAAACGGTCGTGAGTGGCGGATATGACGATACGATTAGAGTTTGGAATCTGAAAACAGGCGAAGAAATCCGCACGATTATAGGTCATGAAGATTCTGTCTTATCGGTTGCTGTCAGTCCAGCGGGGCAAATTTTAGTTAGTGGCAGTTCTGACAATACCGTTAAGGTTTGGCATCTGAAAACAGGCGAAGAAATTCACACCTTAAGAGGGCATTCTAGCTCCGTTATTTCCGTGGCGTTGAGCCGAGATGGAAAAACCATAGCCAGTTGCAGTTCCGATAAAACGATTAAGGTTTGGCATGTTTTGAGTTGATGTCATTGGTCATTGGTCATTGGTCATTGGTAAGAGGCTAACTTTACCTAACGTAATATCGTTCAGTTTATTCTCACCATGACTGGATAAGCGTTTTAGTCCATTTTCATGGACTTCAGCTATTAGCCCGGAGTTTGAACTCCGGGCGGATGTGGGGACTGACAGAAAAATCTAAAATTCTCTACAAAATTGATTTAGAAAATCTTATAATTGTTAGAACACTCTAACGCTCATCTCATTAAAACAAGTTGACTTGTATCACTTTTCCGGACGACTTGTATCACTTTTCAAGTTGAACGATATCACAGACGCTACAGCTTATCATCACGGTATTCTTTGACAAGACCATTTATGCTAGGTAACGTAGAGTTCTGACTTGTCCTATGCAAGTCCCCGTTAGACTTTTACCCGGCGCGATCGCCGATTTATTTGCCCAAGTTAGTATGTGTGGGAAAATTACTCTGGCAGACCGATATGGACTCATGGCAGCTTTATTGGAGGACAGTCTTACCGAAGAAGAAAGAAATTCCATCGATAGGTTACTCCATTCCCTCTGTCGCGGACGTATGCAGATCGTGAATGAAATTTCGCGAATTTCGTGATAGTTCTTACTCCCACTTAATCGACTCGCCAAGATACATGTCTTAGAAAATTAAAAATGGCTCGCATCACCTGTTGAGACGTTCCTTAATGTTAAGGGGCGTCTCTTCATTTATAGCAGAAGGCAGAAGTCAGGAGGCAGATGGCAGATGGCTCCAAGGGAAAAGATTGACTGGTCAAGGTTTCAGCGTTGGGCTTTGTCCTAATCGCCTTGGCGACTGCTATAAACTTGAGTATTTTGTGATATGTCTCACTAAATTAACCGGATTTTAATCACATATTTATAATTTTAGAGTTACAGTAAACTCCGGAATTAGTCACATTCATGAGGAGACTTGAATTACATGAATATTCGACCATGGTCACTAATAAATTAAAATGTCAATCACTTTATAAATCGAATAAATATCTCATAGTAAAAGGGTTGAATTTATGCGGATTAACATGAAACTTCAAGTGCAACTCCTACCGGGCGCGATCGCGGATTTATTTGCTCAAGTCAGTTGTTCAGGCAAGATTACACTGGCGGATCGATATGGACTGATGGCAGCCATCTTAGAAGACTCGATCACGGAGGAAGAAAGAGAGTCCATTGATAGACTGTTGCGGGCGTTTCGCAAGGGACGAATGCAAATCGTTAATGAAATTTCCGCCGAACCGTTTTGTGCTTGTGCTGAGGTATATTTATCAGGAACTAACTTAACGTTGAAAAATTAGACGTCATCCACTGACGAGTGCCAAAAAATTGACAAGAGTGGGCGGCAACTTTAGCTGAAGCAACGAGGGCGTCAGTAAAGGTATGTTCGAGGATAAAGTGGCAGAACGCCCCATGAAAAACATCACCAGCTCCCAATGTATCAACCGCATCAATACAGGGTACTGATAATTGACCCGATATTCCCTCACAGAAATACTCAATCGGTTTTTCCCCGTGGGTAATCGCAATATGAGGAATTCCAGCGGCGCGAAGATAAGCGATCGCCTCTGGGTGAGTGTCACAATTTGGGGGATAAAAATTCGCCGAGCAAACGGCATAATCGACAAAAGGTAAGAGCGTTTCTAATCCAGGTTTCCAACTCCCCCCATCCAGAACAACTGGAATCTGACGAGATTTTGCTGATTGCGCGATCGCACGACTCACTTCCATTTGATGACCATCAATCATCACAATAGTAATATCTCGGTCAATATCTGGCGGTAGTTGTTCAATCCCCGCTTGAATCTTCGCCGCATTAATCGAAACCACCGCGCGATCGCCCGTCTCTTGAGTAACAATAATTGAAGAAATCGGTGGGGGACTCGTGGCTGTCGGATCTAAATCAGCCAGCGTTACCCCCTGATCATCCAAATCAGAACGGATCAGAGGTGTAATTGAGTGAGTTCCCACCACGCCGAGGATTGTCGCGCGATCGCCTAAATAACTAAATGTGACCGCCGCGTTTGTGGCTGGACCCCCAGCCGCCACGGTATAGTCAGAAGCGGCAATTTTTTCATTTTGACCCGGTAACTTAGGGCTAAGGTACACTAGGTCTAATGTGACCATACCCACGAAAAGCCCATTGTGTGTCATAGATTGTCTTTTGAGAACTCTTGAGTAACGAGATCATCATACTGGACTTTAAGTAGGTGGGAGCCATGAAAATTCCCAGACTCCGCACTTAAACTTGAAGTACAAAAAACTACATACCTGATAAAAGGAAAATCTCTTGATTTTGTTGACCCACGCTGATGCGAAGCGTCCCTTTGCTATCCATGGCTTGAACAGCATTGTGAATTAAGTTAGTCCATACCTGCACCAATTCATCAGGATAGCAAGCAATCTTTGGAACAGGTTGATACTGGCGCCGGACATAATATCATTTTCCCTTCAGGGAATGCGTTGCACAGGTAAACCAGCAGGTCCCAAGCCTTCAAATATCAAAACCTCACAGGATGGCAGCCCTGGAGTCGTATAATCACAAGTATAGGTCGCTAAAGGTTCGGCTCGATCATTGAAGACTCTGACATTATAGTTATAGTCTCTAGCAACCGTTCCAAAATGATTAATAAAGCTGTATCGTTCTAAATAGTTGAGCAGTGTCCACGGTTGACGGCTAACCACCAAATCCACCCGTTGCTCATCTTGGTAAGCCAGCCAGTTCACGAGGAGTTTACCGCCGAACTTATCAAACTGATCTTCTGCCCACCAAAGGCTGGGGATTGTAATATGTTGCTGGGAGATGGTATTGGCTGTAATGATATTGGCAGGTAGGACCTGTCTCTTATAACACATCTGACGCTGCCGACGACTAGTCGAGTGTAGATCACGGTGGGCGGCGGAGCATTAAAAAGGGGGGGGGGGGGGGGGGGGGGGGGGGGGGGGGGGGGGG